>JASHVB010000935.1 GCA_030039695.1 Acetobacteraceae bacterium | reverse complement strand
ACCGACTCGACGATCTCGGTCCAGCGGGACAGACGCACGTCGCCGGTTTTGCGGTCGATCGTGGCGCGGATGTCCTTCTCGTGGCCGTACTTCGCGCGGCCAGCCTTCTGGATAGCCTTTTCTAGGGTATCTAGCACCTCCTCGCGCTCGATTCCCTTTTCGCGCGCGACGGTGTCGGCGACCAGCAGCAGTTCGGGGCGGGCGACAGCGGTATCCATGTGCAGCCTCTGTCAGTTGGGCTTGGTTAGGGTTTCGGTTGCGTCGATCAGCGCGTCGGTCAGCACCAGCTTGGCGCTGCGCATGTCGTTCAGCTTGAGCGCAACGACGCTGGCGTCGTCCAGGCGCAGGCGGGCGGTCTCCTCGTCGGCACCAAGGGCGATGCCAGAAAACCGCTTTCGGCCGTCGAGCGGCGCGTTGAGTTCGACGCGGGCGAGATGGCCGGCGAAGCGGTTCCAGTCCTTCACCCGCGTCAGCGGGCGGTCGATACCGGGCGAACTGATCTCCAGCGTCCACGGCCCGGGCAGCGGGTCTGCCACGGTCATTACGGCATTGAAGTGACGGCCGAGGTGCTCGCAGTCATCGAGTGTGACCGCGCTGCCATCGGCGCGGTCGACCATGATCTGCACAGTGGGCCGATCGCGGCCAAGCACGGCGACGCGCACCAGTTCGTAGCCCATGTCGTGCAGGGACGGCTCGACGAGGGCGACGATGCGGGCTTCCAGGCCGGTTGGTCGCGGATGCAGTTGGTTCAAACAAAAAAGGCGGCCCATGAAGGCCACCCCCCGTTACGCAGCGGAGAATGTGATTGAGGCGCTTAGATAGCGAGCAAGCGGTGGGTTGGCAAGGGTTGGCGGCTTTTAGCCACCCGTGGTGCCGGATGGCGGGATGAAAGGGCTGCCACCGTCTGCGCCCACATGATGCCACCGGGTAAGGATACGCCGGGAAGCATCCACGGCTTCGGTGGGTCACGGTATCGGCGAGCCGATCACGATTCGTTGGCCGCTAGCGGCATATCGCTGCCGCGGCAGTACCGGTGTGGCTGCACGAACGGGTTGAAGTGATGTGGATGCGATGGGCGCGGCCCGCTAAAACACTTTCCCGCCTGCGTCGGCGGACGTCGCGGAGCGACGCAACACACGTGAGGAGCCAGCGACAGGGCCCTCCGTGTGGTTGGTCTCTCACCCTTGCCGTCTCGCGCCTCGACCTCTCGCGGGCGGAGCCCGGGACCGGTACCTTATCAGACCCGCCCCGTATCCAGCGCCGCGCGCAACGCGGCGCTGTCGATCAGCCCGTACCGCAGAAACAGATCGATCAGCACCAGACTGACGTTGAACTTGAACCCGTCGCCGTCGCGCACTGCCGCCATCACGTCAGCCACCGGCCACAATTCGAATGCCGCGACCTCACCATCCACGGCCTGCGGCACGAACTCCGCCGGCAGGTCCAGGTCGTAGCAGTGGACGAAATCCCGGCGCAGCCCCTCGTCCCGCTCCATTGTGTAGGCAATGGTACCGACGGGCCGCGCCCGCGACGTCAGCGAGGCGGGAATCGCCGCCTCCTCTTCGGCCTCCTTGACCAGAGTCTGCCAGGGCGTCAGGCCTGCCGGCACGCCGCCGGCGGTGATGTGGTCGAGCTTCCCGGGGTCGAGCGCCTTGTTCGCCGCTCGCCGCGCGATCCACAGGTGCAGCCCATCCCGCCGCTGCACCAGCCCGTTCAGGTGCGCGCCAACGGCGAACACGCCGAACGACGGTATCGCGCCGCGGTCGATCTGCGCCAGCACCGACCCGTTGGGGTCCGCCCGCACGTCGAACACCTCGTTCCGGCACCGGTAGAAGCCACGTTTCGAAAGCGTGCTGCCAATCTCGACCAGCGCCGCCGGGTCGTTCAGCGTCACCCCGGCCGCATCAAGGGCCACGTCCGGAAACCCCGCCAAAGCCGCGGCTAACCCCGGCTTGACCCACCCCACCAGCGTCGCTCCCAGTCGGAACGCCAAGCGTTCCCCAGGCAGCTGCGCGTTGTTGCAGGCACGAATATGGCGGAGGAATCCGCCGATCGGAGCGGCATCGTCCACGCGCTTACCTTTCAAATCGTCCATCAACATGCCACATGCGCGAGATGAGGCACATGAAATCCGCCCCACTGCTGCCGCAGCTACCGGCCTCGTTGCAAGTACATCGCTCCGGCATCCAAACCGTGCTGTCGCTGCTGCCCTATCTTTGGCCGGCGGGCAACAGAGTGGCCCGGCTGCGCGTGCTCGCCGCTGTTGTGTGCCTTGTGCTGGCCAAGGTCGCCACGGTTGCCGTGCCCCTGATTTTCGCCCGGATCATCGACCGCCTGGCGCCAGCCCATGGCGACGTACTGGCGCTGCCGGTGGCGCTGATCGTCGCCTACGGCCTGGTGCGGATCGGTTCGTCGGGCTTCGGCGAGCTGCGCGATGCTCTGTTCGCCGCGGTGGGACAGCGTGCCGTGCGACAGCTTGCGCTGCGCACGTTTCAGCATCTGCACGAACTGTCACTGCGCTTCCACCTGGAGCGGCAGACCGGCGGGCTGGCGCGTATCATCGACCGCGGCACGCAGGGCATGCAGTCAGTGCTGCGCCTTGCCGTGTTCAACGTGGTGCCGACCGCGATCGAGGTCGCTCTGGTCACTGTGGTGATCTGGAGGCTGTTCGACTATCGCTTTGCTGCTGTCACCGTGCTGGCCGTGCTGACCTATGTCGTTTTCACCATGCTGTTCGCCGCGCGCCGCGCACGGCTGCGGCGGACGATGAACGACACTGACAACGACGCCTCGACCAAAGCACTCGACAGCCTGCTGAACTTCGAGACAGTGAAATATTTCGGCAACGAGGCGCATGAAGCGGCGCGCTATGATGCATCGCTCGCGCGCTACGAACGCGCTGCGGTGAAAGTGCAGGTGTCGCTAAACATGCTGAACCTGGGGCAGGCGGCGATCGTCGCGACCGGCCTCACGCTCATCATGCTGATGGCAGCGAGCGGCATGCGCAACGGCAGCATGACGGTCGGCAAGTTCGTGCTGATCAACACGTATCTGATGCAGCTTTATCAGCCGCTGAATTTTCTCGGCATGATCTACATGACAATCCGCCAGGGTCTGGTGGATATGGAACAGATGTTCCGGCTGCTGCGGGTACCGTCGGACGTGGCGAACCGGCCGGATGCCGTGGAACTGGCAGCGCAGCTGTCGGAAGGGCCAGCCGGCGAAGTGCGATTCGAGAACGTCGCGTTTGGCTATGGTCCGGATCGTGCGATCCTGCGTGGCGTGGCATTCGCTGTGCCGGCCGGACGCAAGCTCGCAATCGTCGGACCAACGGGTGCCGGCAAATCCACGATTAGCAAGCTGTTGTTCCGCTTCTATGACGTGACCGGCGGACGCATCACCATCGACGGGCAGGACATCCGTGACGTGACGCAGCAGAGCCTGCGCTCCGCGATTGGCGTCGTCCCGCAGGATACGGTTCTGTTCAACGACACCATCCGCTACAACATCGCCTATGGTCGTCCCGACGCGAGCCAGGACGAAATAGAACATGCGGCACATCTGGCCCAAGTGCATGATTTTGTCATGAAGCTTCCTGATGGTTACGACACGCACGTCGGCGAGCGTGGGCTGAAGCTGTCAGGTGGGGAGAAGCAGCGGGTGGCAATTGCGCGCACGATCCTGAAGGATCCGCGCATCCTGATTCTAGATGAGGCGACCAGTGCGTTGGACACGCGCACCGAGCAGGAGATTCAGGCCGCGCTGCGCGGGCTCGCACGGCATCGTACCACTCTGGTGATCGCGCATCGCCTGTCTACCGTGGTGGATGCCGATGAGATCATCGTCCTGTCCGAAGGTCGCATCGCGGAGCGAGGAACGCACGAGACCTTGCTGGCACAGGGCGGGCTGTACGCTCGCATGTGGGCGTTGCAGGCAATCGAACAGGAAGAGGCCGAACCGGTCGAGGCCGATTGAGTCGGGAGTAAGCACCATGCCGACAGGATCAGATGAAACCCCACCCGCCGATCTCAGTCACGCCGGTGCGGTGGTAGACAAGGCGATTGAATACATGGTGGGGCAGAAGATCGACGGGCTGTCGATCGCTTCCGCTCTGTTAGGCGGCGCGCTGGCGGTCCTCTCGCGCAACGTGGCGGACGAGGCGATCGTTTCCATCCTGAATAACGCGATCACCAGCGTGAAAACAGGCGAACTACGGCGGTAGGGCGAACACTCGAGGCTGGCGTTAGCCCGTCTCTGCCTCGTTCAATATCCAACAGAGCATTGTCAACTTCCTGGCTCGATCTTCGCAACACCCATTTGGGTGAGCAGGGTCAGGTTGTCCTCGATGTGCCAATTGTCGGTGATGAGGCCATTTTGGATCCGCAGAAGGTCCGTCGCAATGAAATCGATAGACTGACCCTCACCCTTCGTCTTGCCGAACGCACCGCTGAAGTGACCTCTGAAGCGCATTTGAACTGTCACGTAGTCATCTGCCACTATCATCTTGCGTACCTCGACACTGAGGTCGGGCACCGCCGCCCGAAAATTCCTAGAGGCGAATGACGGCCCATCCGGTCCCTGGGGGCGGCCTGGCGGGAGCGTGTGATCGACGAATACGGGGGACATCGCCGCTTTCAGGCGCGTCTCGTCGCCTGTGTTCCAGAACTGGTAGAACTCTTTCGCAACCTTGATCTCAGCTTCACGTTGATAGGCCGGGATCGCCTTGGCAACAACGAGATCATCAATCTTCACCGCCGCCGCGAAGGCGGGCGTCGAGATTAGCGCCGTAGCCATGGCGACGCTTGCGATCCACCTACGCATGGCAGGCTCTCCTTTCGGTTGGGTTGAGGTGTCCGTCGTATGAAATCCGAACCGGAGAAGGATGGCAGCCGCGTCCGCACGAAGGCGACGCGTGCCGATCTCGCACTACTCAATCTCCGAATACGATCCTCGCGGCGCGTCGATCCCTGCGCAACGAAGCTCACAGCCTCGAAGTCGCGAGCCCAGATGATCGGTCGCCTCAAGCGGTCGACCCTCCGGCTGTCGCCAGATATCTGGTGCAGGATGGACTCATCGGTCGTGTGAAGTCTGGGACCGGAAACAGGAACTCTGGCCGATCGGCGGGCGTCAAAGTGGAGACCTCCTCGAGGAAAGTGCGCGTCCTCCCAGGTCGTGTGTGCGCAATGTGGCACCGTTGAGCGTTGCACGGGTCAGGCGATGGTTCCCCCACCGTCGACGGTCACGGTCGTCCCCGTCGCAAAAGCATTGGTGGCGACGAACAGTATGGCCTGGGCGATGTCCTCGGGCCGACCGATCCGGCGTACCGGCAAGCGGTCAGCGGTTTGGGCGAACATGGCCTTGCGGTCGGGGTCGGGCATCCCGTCCCAGAGCGGCGTGTCTATCAATCCCGGCGCGACCGTGTTCACGCGCACCGGCGACCGCTCTAGAGCAAGACCCCGGCCTAAGGCTTCGAGCGCGGCATTGATTGCGCCCTGCAACACCGAACTCACGCTCGGGCGATGCGATAGGAACCCGGACACAAACGTTATCGAACCGCGATCAACCACTCTCGCGGCGCGCGCTATACGATAGGCACCCCAAAACTTGCTCTCCATGGAGGCTTTTGCGTCGTCGAGTGGCAGGTCGGCCAGCGCACCGCTCTTCGTTGCCGCCGCCGCGACCACGACGTGCTCGAATGGCTCAGTCCCGGCAAAGAAGCCCTCGATCGCTGCATCGTCTAGGATATCGAGCGCTGCCACTTCGCAGCCGATTTCGGCGGCGATCTGACTGAGCTTCGGGCCAGGACGCCCCGCGGGGACTACGCGGGCTCCAGCGGCCGCGAACGCCCTGGCGGTCGCAGCGCCGATGCCGCCGCCAGCGCCGACAACCAAAACGCGCGTGCCTTTAACATCCAGCGCCATGCCACACTCCTCTCTCCTCAGGTCTCAGGCGGCCGAGCCCGGCAGGCCACTGAGTGTCGGTGTGCCGCGGTCGTAAATCGGCGTGTCCGACCGATGTTCGAGCGCCCAGTTCGCGATCTCATCCTTGCGCGCAAACCAGACACCGCGTTTGGCCGTCGCGTAGGCGAGGAAACGGTCGAGCACCCGCACACGGTTGGCATGGCCGGAGATACGATCGTGCAGCGATACAACCATCATCCGCCGCTTGGTGGCGCCTTCCTCGTAAAGCTGATCGAACTCATCCTTCAGCGCCTGCTCGTACGCGACCGGATTAAAGTTCTCGAACGGGTAGGAGACGATGTCGTTCATGTGGAAGGTGTAGGGCACGGTGACGAAGTCACCGCCCTTCAGCTTAACGATGAACGGCTCGTCCATGCTCGGCTCATCGATGTGGTACTTGAAGCCAAGCGACTGGAGGCTATCGAGCGTATGCGGCGAGTTCCGCATCCAATAGGCGTTCCAGCCAATCGGCTGCTGACCTGTCACCTTTTGGATGCTCTCAACGCTGTCGGCGATGAATCTTCGCTCGGCATCAGGATCAAGAAAATAGCTGTTTTCCCACGTGCGGCCGTGCGCAGCAGCTTCATGGCCACGCTTGACGATCTCTCTGGCGAGGTCCGGAGCCTTCTCGACCGCTTGGCCAATCATGAAAGAGGAAAGCTTGACCTGGTGCTTGTCCATTAGGTCGAGGATGCGTGGCACGCCTTCGTACACGCCATATTGGAAGAATGCATTCGTCGGCAGGTCCGGCAGTGCCTTCTCGATTGGATCGGGGATGACGCCGCCAGCTCCCGAAATCGGCTGGCCACCGGCTTCGAACATGAGTGAAAAGCTGACGGCGAGGCGGGCGTTATTGGGCCAGAAGGATTCCGTGGCGGTCATGGTGATGTCCTCCGCGCTACTGGATAGGGGTAAGAACGACGCAGCCATCGCAGCGATGCTGCTCGCGAGGAGCGCCGAACCCGTGCCGGGTGCGACCTGATGCCGTGAGAGAGCCGGCATCAACCCTTGCATCGAACGTGATACGCTGGCAACGGTAGAGAAATTCGTTCCTCCATAGTTGAGAGCGAAGGCGGAATGCTCTCATCGAGTCGAATACCAGCTCGACTTTTTCCAGGCCCATGGGTTTCGTCATGTTACGACCGCCCTGCGTTTATCCTGACCCATTGATTTCGTCCCTCGATGCCCTTCGTCCTTTTCTGGAACGAGCGGCTCGGTCTGATAGCTGCCGGTCAATGCCGTTCAAACAGACAGCCGAAGCCGGAGAAACGATCGTGGATCCCAAGCTTGCGCAGTGCCGCCCAGTAAATCGCGGTTCCGACTGAAAATACCGGAAGGTCGAGCCATCTCTCGGCCTCGTCGGCAACATGCGCGAACCGGAGGTTGGTCCCGAGTTGGATGATGGCGTCTGGCTTAGATGCGGCCAGCTTTTTTACTGCGGGGATGAGCGTATCCGCGCGCTGAGAGCCAACATGGATTATGCTCTTGCATTTGAGACCTTCGACGGCCACTACTTCGTAACCGCGTTCGGTGAAGTAGCGGACTGCGTTCCGATCGATAACGGGGTAGTACGGGGTCAACAGCGCGATTCGCTTAGCCCCGACAACCTCGAAGGCGAGTTCGGCCGCCTCAGCTCCGACGGTGACCTCACAGCCGGCCCGATCGCGCAATTCATGGCGCAGCGCCATGCTGCCTTCCACTCCGCCCATGAAGCTTTCCGATGACATACCCATAATCAAGTGGTCGATTTGGGCCTGGACAAGGGCGTCGACCGCTTTCGCAACGTTGTGCCGCGTATGAGCCATGATGAGCCGCCAATCGTCATCCGATCGGACCTTCTGGTTGGGCACGTAGTAGCGGTTGACGACGTTGGTTACGCCGGCGGGCGCCATCTCGTGGAACTCGTTCTCCACGATCGTGTTGGGCGCCGGTGTCAGCACTCCAAGCTTCGCCCGCCAGCCCATCGCGTCGGGAAACTTTTCGTTATCGAAGTTTACGCCGGCCAGTAGGTCGGTCGCCGCATTCTCTGTCTCGCGCATATCTGCGGTCATCCTTAGCTTCCGCCTCCGGCGCCACTGGACCGAGATCCTTATCGAGGCGCATGTCAGAGTCTCGTGGTGAGTTGTGAATTCGTGTGGTCTGTATCGGACAACAGATGCGGCAAGCCCGCGGTGTACGTAATTGTGACGGGATAGATTGTTTTCACGAGATTTCACGCGCCATCACAAGCAGCTTCGTGCAGTCTGTCACTGACCTCGAGGAGATGTGCGTGAAGACTTCACTCTCGAGACCGTCCCGGACGCGAGTCGTTGGTCGAAACCGGCGCGGCGTCGGACAAGGTCGCGAAAGACCTCGTCGCGGATTGACGGTCTCGCTGTGCCGGAACTCCCCGCTTCTTCTCAACCATTCGCTGGGATGAAAGAGGCAGCGAAATATCAAAATTGCTGAAGCATAGCTGGCCGGTCATTCTGTGCCTGGAAACGGCGCGCTGCACACGAGACGGCAAACACGTCCTCGTCGGCGCCGGCAGAGTCGATCCAGAGGAGAGTCATCGGGTGGCGGCTTTTGTTGCTGCCGACCACCAGGATTGAAATTTTGGATGAGGGTACCATGCGAGCGCAGATACTAAAGGCTGTCGGTGGCCCAGAGAATTTCGAGCTGGCCGAGGTGCCGAAACCCACGGTTCGGCCGGGTACAGTTCTCGTTCGGGTTGCCGCGACGTCGGTCAACCAGATTGACGTGAAGATTCGGACCGGCCTGCCGGCCGGCCCGGGCCTTCCCGAGATACAAGGCAGTGATGTGGCGGGTTGGGTCGAGGAGGTCGGGGCGGGCGTCATGGGCTTTGTGCCCGGAGACGAGGTTTACGCCTTCGCTGGGGGCGTAAAGGGCCAAGGCGGCAGCATGGCCGAGTACATCGTGGTCGACGCGCGGTCACTCGCCCACAAGCCGCGGTCACTTTCGATGCTTGAGACGGCCGCGCTGCCGCTGGTCGCCATCACCGCCTGGGACGGGCTCGAGCGCGCCCATGTGTCTGGGACCGATCATGTCCTCATCCACGGCGGGACGGGCGGCGTCGGACACGTGGCTGTTCAGTTGGCGAAGGCCAGTGGCGCCCGCGTGGCAACCACGATCGGGACCCAGCAAGCGGCCGAGGTTGCCCGCGCGCTCGGTGCGGACGAGACGATCAACTACCGACAAGAGAAGGTTGAGACTTATGTCGAGCGCTTGACCGCGGGAAGCGGCTTCAGCCTTGTTTACGACACGATCGGCGGCGAGAACCTGAAGGCTTCACTTGCCGCGGTAGCGGTGGACGGTCGGCTGGTCACGAGTAATTCGCGCACGACCACCGACCTTGGCCCGATGCACGCGAAGGCGCTGTCCTTCTACGTCGTGTTCATACTGCTTCCCTTGCTGCGTAACATCGGCCGGGAGCGTCATGGGCGAATCCTGAGTGCTCTGGCCGGGCTCGTCGATGCGGGCAAAGTCCGTCCGCTGCTCGACGAACAACGCTTCACCCTCGCCACAGTTCCGGATGCCTATCGGCGCCTTGAATCCGGCAAGGCGCGCGGTAAGGTCGTTGTCGACATCGCCGGGGCCGGTGCCTGACTGCGCCAGAAAACCCCGCGAAGCAGAGCCTCCCCGTCGACCCAAGCCGCGAGGTCGCCATATCCAACATCAGCCCCCAGGCGACGAGCGTTCCGCTTGAGCGCCGGCGCGGCTATGCCGGCGTCAGCTGGGATGCTCCGCATCGAGGCAGCGACCCCTCGCCGTTTGCGGATTCGGTGAATTCGACGACCCGCGGCGTCCATTTCGACGGCAACCGACGGGTCTTCGTCAGCACGCCACGCTTGGCGTCCGCCAAATCTCCCGCGACGCTCGGCATCGTCGAAACCAGCGTCATGACGGGACCCGCGCGCCTCGCCGCCTTCCCCTCGCCCGAGGGAAACGGGGTCGGCACGACGCCCGATAAAAATCTGCTTAGCGTGCTCGGCTTGTACGTCGATAAAAACAACGGTTGGTTCTGGGCACTGGATCAAGGTTTTGTCGCAGGCGAGTCCGAGGCCGAGCGGGTGCCCAGACGATTGCCATCTACGATCTCGAGACGGACGCACCGTGAGGCGTATTGCGCTCGCCGGCGCAGCCGACCGCAAGGGCCGTTTCGTCAACGACATCGCGGTCGATGAAGCGCGGAAGGTGGCCTACATCTCAGACAGCGGCTCGCCCAGCACACCGGAGAACGGGGCGGCCATCATCGTCGCTGACTCCACGCGTGACGGCGCGAGGCAGCTGCTGGACCGGCATCCGACCGTCTGACCGCAGCCCGGGGTCAAGATCGTGTCCCATGGCGCCGAGGTCTGGCCTGGCAATCCACTGAAGTTGGGCATCGACGGCATCACGCTCTCGCCCGATGGCAACACGCTCTACTGGACCATTACCACCGGCCGGAACCACCTTCTTGGCAGCAACCAAAATTCTGCGCCGGGCAAATTGATGACGGCGTTGGTGACGAGGGTTCGCTGAGGGCGAGCCGTTTTGGAGAACCTGGCTTGCCACCCAGAAGCAAATCTCATAGTTCCGACGGGCGGCAGCAGGGAGGCGACTTGATCGTGCATCATCCTGACCTGGAGATCGATCTGCTGCGAGCATTCGTGGCCGTCGCGGAGACCGGCAGCTTTACCGCGGCCGCTGATATCGTCGGCCGCTCTCAATCCGCTGTGAGCCAGAAGGTTCTTCGCCTCGAGGAGATTTTGGATCGGCGCGTGTTTGACCGCACCAGCCGCTCCTTGAACCTGACCCGGGATGGGGAACGATTGCTCGTCTCTGCCCGTCGAATGCTCGAATTTAACGATGCCGTCATGCGAGAGCTACGTGAGCCAGAGGCCGCTGGAACGCTGCGTCTTGGCATTTCGGAGGATTTCATTCCGGGTCAGTTACCCAGCCTGCTGGCCCGCTTTAGCCGCGACTATCCGGGCGTTCATCTCGAACTGATGACGGGACTGAGCTGCGAATTGCTCGCGGCCTATGACGCCGGGTGCATCGACGCGGTGATCGCCAAGAAGGACGGTTCGGCGCAGCGTGGTCGTGTGACATGGCGGGATCCCCTCGTCTGGATGGCTGCGGCTGACT
>JASHVB010000934.1 GCA_030039695.1 Acetobacteraceae bacterium | reverse complement strand
TGGCCCGACGGGAAACGACTATCGATCGAGGAGTCGGCGGCACGTCTCCATGCCGAGCATCCAGATATCTCCCGCGACCTCATCGAAACTCACGTGTTCGGTTGGCTCGGAGGCTGCGCGCCGGAATCCTACACCGACGAACAGATGGAGGAATTCGACCAGCTCATGGAACCGTGGCTCGAAGACTACGAGCGCAAGCGGTCAGCCGGCGGAGAGTAGCCGAAAACTCGGCACTCTCGAGATTGGAACAGTTAGGGGAGCAATTCAAGCAAGCCATGGAGAGTGCGCAACGGCCGTGGGAAAAGGTCGCAAAGGATGACTGTCCGTAGCGCGATGCGGCTCTACCACGACAGTGTCAATCTGACTTTGTCGTGGCCCGGACCGGGCGCTAAGCCCAGCGCTGATGCCGGCGGCTCGAACCGCCTGTCGATGACCCGCTGGTCGGTGAGACACTGACGCTGCTCTCGAGATCGCGGCGGCAGGACAGGCCACACCACAGGACACGTATGCTTGATGGCGGATCGCGGGCGCGCGCGAGGCAGCCGCCCAGCTTCGCACTTTTCGTCACTTAATATTTTTGCGCCCTCCGCGTGTTCGGCTGCCTGGTCAGGACCTGATCGAAGCGCATCGCGCGGTCGGTACGTTGCGCCTCGGGGGGCGGCCGTGATGCAAGGCTGCGAAGGATGTGACCTGAGCCCCCAAGACCGGACCATCGAAAATGCGAAAATGCCGGTAGGTTTGGCTGATTGGCAACCGGGGGAAGTAGCGATGAAGCAGTCGCGGTTCAGCGCGCAGCAGATCGCGTGCATTCTGCTCCAGCGGCGAGGCGTGGATCGTGGAGCGGGCCTTCGATCAAAGTGTCTGCGCGATCGCAGAAGCTGTCCAGTTTGTCAGTCAACGCCTCGAGCTCGAAGCGGCCTGAGAAACCCGATCACCATCGAACCGCCACCACCCAACTCCGCTGACAGTTTGCGACAGAGCCCATTAATCCGGGTTGGCCACCGCCGATGGTGCTGGCTGCAATGCGGGCACCGCCTCCGCGTGGTTGGCGCGCAGCGGCCGCTCCGGCAAGAACAGTACCAAGATGAAGGCACAGCCGGCGATCGCCGCACCGACGAGGAAGGTGCTGGAGAGCGCATGAGCATAGAAACCCACCAACGCCGCGTGCTCCGCCGGCGGCAGATGCGCGATGCGGTCGAGCGCCGGCGTGCTCCCGGTTCCGACTGATGGCGCGCCACGCAGCTGCGCCACCAGGATTGCGCCAGAGAGCGCCACACCCAGCGCGCCTCCCAGCGAGCGCAGGAAGGCCGAAGCGGAGGTGGCTGCTCCCAGGTCGCGCCACGCCACGGCGTTCTGGATCGCTGTCGTCAGGTTCGGCATCACGAAGCCAATGCCCAGTCCCATCGCGACCAACACCGCCTCGATCCAGCCGACAGCCGTGCCATGTGCGGCGGCCCATCCCATCGCCAGATAGGCCATAGTCGCCGCGGCCAGGCCGCAGACGGGAAAGCGCTTGTAACGGCCGGTCCTGGATACAAGCCTGCCGCCAACAACCGATGCGACGATCACGCCACCCATCATCGGCGAGATCATCAACCCGGCATCGGTCGGCGAGGCGCCGATCACCAACTGGAAAAAGAGAGGCAGGAACACCACGGCCGTGAAGAGCGCCATGGCGGAGAGGCTGATCACCGAAACGCCAAGCACGAAGACGTGGTTGGCAAAAAGATGCAACGGCAACACGGGCTCCAGCGCACGTGCTTCCACCAGTGCGAGCCCCGTACAAAGCAATACAGCCGCGGATGCCAGGGCCAGCATCGGGGTCGAGGACCATGAGTACAGGCTGCCGCCCCAGGTCAACACCAACAGCAGGCAACTGGTCGCGGCAATCAGCAGCAGCGCGCCAACATAATCGACGCGATGCGTGACAGCCGATCGGTTGGTGCGCAGTCCGGCCGCGATCAGTGTCAATGCCACCGCCCCGACCGGTAGGTTCACATAGAAGATCCAGCGCCAGGAGAGCGCATCCGTGATGAAGCCGCCGAGCAATGGCCCAGCTACGCTGCACCCGGCGAAGACCGAGGCGAACAGCCCCTGATAGCGCCCGCGCTCTCGCGGCGTGACGATATCGCCGATCGTGGTCTGCGCGAGCGTTATGAGGCCGCCAGCGCCGAGCCCCTGGATGGCGCGGAAGACGATCAACTGCGTCATGCCCTGCGCCATGCCGCAGAGGACGGAGCCCACGAGGAAGACGACGATTGAGACCAGAAAGGCCGGCTTGCGGCCATGGATGTCACTGAACTTGCCGTACAGCGGCGTGGTGGTGGTCGAGGCGACCATGAAGCCGGTGACGACCCAGGAAAGGTGCGCAAGACCCCCGAGGTCGCTAACGATTCGCGGCAGCGCGGTTGCAACGATATTCTGATCGAGTGCCGCCAGCGTGAGCGCCAGCATGATACCCGCGAGCACCACCCGCCTCTCCCGGCGGCTTAGCGGCTTCCGTTCCGCTTGAGATATTACGACGTTGTCCAACTGCTTCGTTGCGCTGGTTGTGGGGTGAGGTATAGGCACGTGGACGCCGTGGATGGACCGCGCCCTCGATCGGCCCCTGAGGTTGTACCCCAGGCTGGTCCGGCGACCGACGGCTGGTCTGCCGAGGCTTGGCGCTCGGGGCCGCCGAACCGGCCTTGATGCTTGTCTTCCTGGATCGGGCTTCTCGCTTCACAGTCGTCGCCAGCCCATGTTGCACCTCAGGTGAGACCCTCACGGAGCGCATCGGCGGCATCCAGCAATTGCACCATGATCGTCTCGTTGTCGATGCAAGCTTCGCGGGCGCGCGTGACAACGTCAGCGATTTCGTCAGTAATCCGCTGCGCCGGTTCCGCTCCGGCGCCAGCATTCGCCCGGCGCGCCGCCTGTTCTCACGGGTCGTCAGGGATGTTGGCCATGGCGCTTCCTCTTCGTCGCTGCCGGATCAAAGTCTGCGTCTTCGCGATCTAGACGGTCCGCCTTAAGGCATCGCCTTCGCTGTTCAAGAACGCCCATCGCGCGCTCGAACCCGCATATCTCTCCGATTAGGTGGGCCGAGAACGAATTACCGCTACCGGTCGCCGACGAGCGCCCACGATCAGGAGACTGGCTCGGCAGCCGTCGTCACGCGCATGCCGTTGGTGGCGCCGATCGGGGGATCCAGGATGAGCCGATCGCCCGCGCGCAGGCCTCCCCGCACCTCGACGGCGGCACCGTTGTCAGCCGCCACGTTGAGCCGACGCAACTGAAGCACGCCATTGTCGTAAACCGCTGCCTGCAGCCCCGCGTCGTTGAAAATAATGGCCTGAGACGGAACCGAGATCACCGGATACTG
>JASHVB010000933.1 GCA_030039695.1 Acetobacteraceae bacterium | reverse complement strand
CGAGCGGCAACAGTGGGTCACCGGCCAGCACCGCGTCGATCGTAGCACAGCACGGCACACTTGGGCCGAGCGGACCGACCGAATCCAGGCTCGGCGCCAGCGGCAGCACACCCGCGATGGATACGCGACGCGCCGTTGGCTTGTAGCCGACTACGCCGCACAACGCTGCGGGGATGCGGCAGGATCCGCCAGTGTCGGTGCCAAGCCCCGCCACAGCCATTCCGTCAGCCACCGCAACCGCGGTGCCGGAGGAGCTGCCGCCGGGAATGCGTGCCGATGCGCGGTCCCACGGCGACAGCGGGGTGCCATAATGCGGATTAATGCCGAGGCCAGAGAAGGCAAATTCGGTCATGTTGGTCCGGCCGACCGGGACGAAGCCGGCAGCCAGCATTCGCTGCACCGTCGGCGCGTGCGCAGCGGCGGACGGTGCGTCGGCCAGGGCGCGCGAGCCGGCCGACGTGGACTCGCCCGCGATATCAAACAGATCCTTGAGGCAGACCGGAATGCCGGCGTAGCGGCCGGAGGCGCGGCCCGCGCGGCGCGTCGCGTCCACCGCGTCGGCCATGGCGCGCGCGGCGTCAGCATGCACTTTGATGAAAGCGCGCGTTCCCTCGCCTGCCGGATCGGCAATGCGCGCCAGGCAGTCCTCAACCAGCGCGCGGCTGCTTGTGCTGCCGTCGGCCAGGGCCTGGGCCAGTTGGTCAAACGTGCGCATCATGGCTCTCCAATGCAGGACAGGAGCACCATGCCATGACCGAAACGCCTGCCAAGCCGGTTCTGCTGACGGGAGCATCCGGCGCGTTGGGGCGCGTGCTGGCGAAGTCACTGTCGGCGGCGGGATGGACGCTGCGGCTGACCGACATCGCGCCGTTTCCCGCCGTTGTACCGGATGGTGCGGTTTTCACCCGTGCCGACCTAAGCGACGGCGTGACAATGCTGCGGCTTGCCGAAGGCTGCGGCGCGATCGTGCATCTTGGTGGCGTGTCGGTGGAGCGGCCGTTCGAGGAAGTGCTCGGGCCAAACATCCGAGGGCTTTATCACATCTATGAGGCGGCGCGTCGGGAGAATGCGCGGGTGATCTTCGCGTCGTCGAACCACTCGATCGGGTTCCATGAACGCGGCGAGTCAATTGGCGCGGACACGCAATTTTTGCCCGATGGGTTCTACGGCCTGTCGAAGGCGTATGGCGAGCTCATGGGCCGCCTCTACTGGTTCAAGCACGGCGTGGAGAGCGTGTTCATCCGCATCGGTTCATGCTTTCCCGAGCCGGTGGATGCGCGGATGCTCGCGACTTGGCTGTCCTATCCGGACCTGTCACGGCTGGTGATCCGCGGCGTGATGACGCCGGATGTCGGCTGCAGCGTCGTGTGGGGCGCGTCCAACAATGCACGCATGACCTGGTGGCGCGACGATGCGCGCGATACGCTGGGCTGGGCGCCACAGGACAGCGCCGATCTGTTCGCCGGCCAGTTTGGCGGGAAGGTCAGTGGCGATCCGGTGCAGGAACGCTACATGGGCGGCGGGTTCTGCGCGATCGGCTGGTCGCGCGAGGCACCGGCGCCGCAGGGGTTATTCCGCCGCGAATAGCCTGTCATCGCGAGGCCCCCCAGCGCCTCGCGATGACAGGCGGAATGAAAGGCTCGTCCGATGCCCGAAGGCACCTTGTATATCGGCAACCGCCGTTACTCCTCGTGGTCGATGCGCGGTTGGCTGGCGGTGCGACTTGCCGCACTCGATGTGGACGAGGTGCTGATCCCGTTCACCCGCCCCGGCCCAACACCCGCCATCGCCCGCCTCTCGCCCAACGGCCTCGTCCCCTACTTGGAACACCGCGGCGCCCGGATCTGGGAATCGCTGTCGGTCTGCGACTACTGCGCAGAGCAGAGCCCGGCGCTGTGGCCGCAAGACCGCATCGCGCGCGCCCATGCCCGTTCGATCGCAGCGGAAATGCACGCCGGCTTTCGCGAGCTGCGCATGGCCATGTGGATGAATCTCGGCCGCGATTTCTCGGGCCTTGGCCGCACGCCAGGCGCACTAGCCGAAATCGCTCACATCGAGGCTGTGTGGACTGACACGCGGTCCCGCTTCGGCAGCGGTGGCCCCTTCTTGTTCGGCGCGGCGTTCAACGCCGCAGACGCCATGTTCGCACCAGTGGTGACCCGCTTCCTCACCTGGCGCCCGGAACTGACCGCCATAACCCTCGCCTATTGCCGGGCAGTGCGCGCGCATCCGTTGGTCTCGGCATGGTACGCCGCAGCGGCAGCGGAACCGACGGAATGGCTTGTGGCGGATTACGAAGCGGCAACCTGAGCCGCGTCGCCAGCAACGTTACGCGGCGTCCGACTGGCGCGGGCAAGCCTGATCTGCTTAACCCCCCGCATGCTCTTCCGTCTGATGCCCTGCCTTCTCGTTTTGCTGTTGCTCACCAGCTGCGGCGACCTTCCTGAACCATTCCTGGGAAATCCCGGTCCCGCCGGACGGATTCTGGCACAGCCGCCAGCGCCGCGGCTCGCCGTACCGCCTCCCAGCAACGCGCTGTTGCCCGACGCGGCCAACAGCACGATGGCGAATACGCTGGCCTCGGCGCTGCAGGCGCAAGAGGTGCCGGCGATCGCCGGGCCAGCGCACAGGAGCGACTGGAAGCTCGTGACCTCGGCGCGGCTGCAAGGGCCGAGCGTAATACCCGAGTTCACCGTGGTGGACCCGGCCGGCAACAACCGAGGCAAGGCCGAGGGCGCCCCCGTCCCCGCCGCCGCCTGGTCCGTCGCATCGGCCGCCACGCTGCAGGCGACGGCAGCCAGTTCCGCGCCCCAAATCGCCCTATTGCTCACGAACATCGAGACAGCAATCGAGCGTGCGAATCCGAACAGTTTGTACAATCGGCCAGCGCGGGTGATGGTGGCGGATGTGACGGGGGCGCCGGGCGACGGTGACGGGGCACTGACCGAGCAGATGCGGCTGCGACTCGCGGCGCTGGGACCGGAGGTGCAAACCACGCCGGCGAATGCTGACTTTATTGTGGACGGACAGGTCAGGATGGTGCCGCTTGCGAACAGCAAACAGCGGGTGGAAATTCAGTGGATCGTGAAGTCCGCGGCCGGCGACGAACGCGGGCGCGTCATCCAGCTGAATGAAATTCCCGCCGGATCGCTGAACCGCAAATGGGGCGACGTCGCGGTGGAGGTCGCGACCGAGGCGGCGGGTGGTGTAAGCGACGTGCTGCGGCGGCAGACCGGCAACGCCGGAAACGCCCAGTCTCATGTGGACAAAACCGCGGCAGTTCGTGGACAGCCTGGGGAACCGTTGCTAGAAGGCCCAAGTTCCAGCCCGGGCCAACCGGCCCGCTGACCCTCGCGGGGCACAAGCGCAGCATGAAGATCGTCGCCTGCAACAGCAATCGACCCCTTGCCGATGCCGTCGCCGCGACTCTGAACCTGCCGCTCACCAAAGCGTCGATTCGCCGCTTCGCCGATATGGAAGTATTCGTCGAGATCCAGGAAAACGTACGCGGCGAGGACGTTTTTGTGATCCAGTCCACCTCCTACCCAGCAAACGATACGCTGATGGAATTGCTGGTCACGATGGACGCGCTGCGTCGCTCATCGGCGCGACGGATTACCGCGGTGATGCCGTATTTCGGCTATGCGCGGCAGGACCGGAAGACAGCGTCGCGCTCGCCGATCAGCGCGAAGCTTGTGGCCAACCTGATCACCGTCGCGGGCGCCAACCGCGTGCTGACAATGGATCTGCATGCGGCGCAGATCCAGGGATTTTTCGATATCCCGGTGGATAATCTGTACGCCGCGCCGCTCTACTCGCGCGACATCCGCGAGCATTATGAGGGTCGTGACGTCATCATTGTCAGCCCCGATGTGGGCGGCGTGGTGCGGGCGCGCGAGATTGCCCGCCGGCTGGGCTGCGACTTGGCGATCATCGACAAGCGCCGTGAGCGCGCGGGGCACTCCGAAGTGATGAACGTGATCGGCGAGGTGGAAAACCGCGACTGCATCCTGGTTGACGATATGGTCGATTCCGGCGGCACCCATTGCAATGCCGCGGAGGCGCTGATCGCGCGGGGTGCGCGGTCGGCCAGCGCCTATGTTACGCATGGCGTGCTGTCGGGCGGCGCCGTCGCGCGCATCGTGAAGTCGCCGATCGAGATGATGACGATCACCGATTCCATCGTGGCGACGGAAGACGTGAAGCAGGCGAAGAACATTCGCCAGGTGACGATCGCGCCGCTGATTGCCGAAGCAATGCAGCGCATCCACAAGGAACAATCGGTCAGTTCGTTGTTCGACTGACTGTCCGCTCGCCCGCGAAAGCGGAATCGGGTCGCGTAAGGGTATTGCGTCTGGCACGCACCGCCCTCACCCTACCGCCGATCCGTTGCGCGGCTCGGTACCGCTGCGCGGGCGAGAGGAAAGAAACATGCGCCAAATGACACTTGTGGGCTTCCTGCAGGCCCAAAACTGTACCAACTTCGTCGGCTCCTGGCGTCATCCGGAAGCGGCGCCGGACTTCATGTCAGCCGAATACTACCGCCGCATCGGCCGCGCGCTAGAGGCCGGCAAGTTCCACCTCGGCTTCTTCGACGACCGTCTGGCCATGCCGGACCGTTATGGCGGCGACCACGCACTCACGGTGGCCAATGGCATTCGCTGCGTGAAGATGGATCCGGTGACGATCCTGACCGTCATGGGCATGGCGACGGAGAAACTCGGCCTCGGTTCCACTTACACCACCACCTATTACGAGCCATTTCACGTCGCCCGCGTGTTCCAGACGCTGGACCTGATGACCAACGGCCGCGCCGCGTGGAACGTTGTCACGTCGATGAACGACGGCGAGGCCCACAACATGGGCAGGCCGGAGCACGGTGACCACGACAACCGCTATGACCGCGCCGACGAGTTCATGGAAGTTGTGCTCGGCCATTGGGATTCGTGGGAGGACGACGCGATCGCGGCAGACCAATCGAGCGGCTTGTTCGCGCATCCTGACAAGATCCACAGACTTGATTACATCGGCAAACATTTCCGCTCGCGCGGTCCGTTCACCGTGCCACGCTCACAGCAAGGCCATCCGGTGATCATCCAGGCGGGCCAGAGCGGGCGCGGCCGACGTTTCGCCGCGCGTTGGGCAGAGCTGGTGTTTGTGAATTACCACAACCTGACGAGCGCGAAGGAGGACTACGCGTCGTTCAAGCAGCAGGTCGCCGATGCGGGCCGCGATCCGGACCAGGTATTCGTTTCCGCGGGTGTCTATCACGTCGTCGCACCGACACGCGCGGAAGCGGAGGACAAGGTTGCCGCGATCGACAAGCTGCCGAAGGAGATCGATCAACTCTCGCTGCTATGCGAAGTCTTGAACGTCGACCTCGCGAAGAAGCCGATTGACGAGCCATGGAGTGAAGAGGAGATCCGCACCTGGACCGGCGCGCAAGGCCTGCGCGATCGCGTGTATCGCGTATTGGGCAAGCGCAATCCGACGACGCGCGATTTCATGGAGGTGTCGCATCGCGGTACATTCCGCGACCACCCGCGTTTCGTCGGCAGCCCAAAGGAAGTGGTGGACGGCATGGAGGAGTGGTTTGCCGACCGTGCCTGCGACGGATTCGTCGTCGCGGCATCGCACGTGCCGGGCGCTTACGAGGATTTCGCGCGTTACATCACGCCGGAATTGCAACGCCGCGGACTGGTGCATCAGGACTATGCCGGCTCGACGCTGCGCGAGAACCTGGGCCTGGCACGACCGGCGCTGGGCGACTGGAAGCGCGCGCGGTAGCATGCGCCCTCACGTTGTCACTGCGAAGCGCGCAGCGGCGAAGCAATCTTGTGCGAAGGATTGTTTCCGCCCTACCGATCTCGCAACGACAGAACGACGCGAGGATGGATTACGCGGGGTTCGCGATGCATGCGATCAAATACGGTCAGGACTTCTACGGCTGAACGCAACAGCAAGGACCGATGCTGCGACAACGGCGATACAACCCCAACGAACAGGAGCCCAACCATGAAGCTTCTCTATGCCCCCGGCGCGTGCTCGCTTGGTATCCACCTGCTGCTCGAAGAGATTGGCAAGCCGTATGAGAGTGAGCGCATCAATCTGCAAGATGGCGCGCAGTACCAGGCGCCTTTCACCTCCATCAATCCGAAATCCAAAGTGCCGACTCTGGTCCGCGATGACGGCTCGGTGCTGACCGAGTTCCCGGCCATCGCCTACTGGCTCGCGCGCAGCAATCCGCAGGCGAAGCTGCTACCGGACGACGCCGACGCGCAAGCTCGTGTGCTGGAAGCGATGGACTACGTCGTCGCCACGATGCACATGCAGGGGTTCACTCGCATCTTCCGCCCGGGCAATTTCTCCCCAAATGAGGCTGACGCGGAAGCTGTGAAGGCACGTGGTAAGGAAATTTTCGAAAAAGGCCTCGGCATCATGGACAAGGCGTTGGCGGGCAAGGACTACGTCGTCGGGCCGTTCTCCATCGCAGATGCTGCGTTGTTCTACGTCGAGTTCTGGGGCGCCGCACGGCTGAAATTGGCGTTACCCGCTAACTGCAACGCGCATTACCAGCGTATGATGGCGCGTCCGGCGGTGAAGCGCATAATGGAGCAAGAAGGCCTCGCGGCCTGACGCGATGAACGACGTTGCGCACACCCACACGCTGAACCACGTTCCGTTCTGGTTCCTCCGCCACGGCGAAACCGACTGGAACGCGCAAGGCCTGTCGCAAGGCAACGTCGATGTCCCGCTCAACCCGACCGGGTACGCGCAGGCCCGGTCGGCAGCGGAGCACCTGCGCCATCGTGGTATTACCACGATTGTCAGCTCGCCCTTGTCTCGCGCCCGCGTCACAGCCGAGATCGTCGGCAGTGCACTCGGCGTGCCGCTGCGTATCGACGATAAGCTTCGCGAGGTTCGCTTCGGCGTGCAGGAAGGCCAGCCGATGTCCGATTGGTTCACCGACTGGGTGGCAGGCCGGTTCACCCCGGCAGGCGCGGAATCATTTGCGGCCCTGCGCCATCGCGCCGTGACAGCTATCAATTCTGCCACAACGCTGCCGCCGGTTGTTCTGGTGGTCGCGCATGGCGCCTTGTTTCGCGCGTTGCGCACGGCCATGGCCATCGAACCATTGCTGCGCACGCCGAATGCCGTGCCAATCTGGTGCAACCCCCCTGTCGCAAAAGACGCCGCCTGGACGCTGAATTACAGCGCCTGACGCCTTGGCATCCGGTATGGACCAAGCGTAATGTGACAGCGCTGTGAGTTTCGCATATCTGGCCCGCACACCGATCGTGACAGGCTCTCGATGGCTCGCTCGGTTGGATTAATGCTTCGGGAGAACGAAGGGAAAAGACGTTCATGACATGCAACCTGCGGCGATCCCTGCCCGCTATCGTCGCGAGCAGTACTCTGGCCTTGATGACGGCGCTGTCGCCGGCGCGGGCCGCCGATCCAGCACCGATCAAGATCGGCGTGGTCAGCGAAGAGGCAGCGATCGTTGGCAAGGCGATCAGCCAGGGCGCGCAGCTGGCGGCCGACGACATCAATGCCAAGGGCGGCATCAATGGCCGCAAGATTCAGATCATCACCTACGATGATCATTCGTCCGCCGCCGACGCGGTGCGTGCCTATCAGCGCGCGGTGCAAGAGGATCATGTCGATGCGGTCGTCACCACCTTCATCAGCGAGGTCGCGCTGGCGATCGAGCCATGGGCCGCGCGGCTGCACATGCCCACCATCACGCCGGCTGCGGCAAGCAACCTGATCAGCGCGCAGGTGCATGACAAGTACCCGCAGTTCAAATACATGTTCGAAGGCTGGCTGCCGTCGCCGATCCTCGCCCAGGCGGTTTGCGACTCCTCGCACGATCTGCTGGTCGAGAAGCTGCACATGAAGACCGCAGCGCTGATGCGTGAAGACGCCGACTGGACGAAGCCGCTGAACGACGGCGAAGCGGCGTGCCTGCCCAAGGCGGGTCTGAACGTGGTGGACCAGGTCGCGTTCAATCCTGATACCACCGACTTCACGCCGATCTTCAATGCGATCGAAGCGAAGCACCCCGACGTGATCCTGACCGGCGTCGCGCATGTCGGCGTGCAGCCGACCGTGCAGTGGCAGGCGCAGCAGGTGCCGATCCCGATGGCCGGTATCAGCGCGCAGGCGACGAACCCGACGTTCTGGAAGGACACCAACGGCGCCACCAATGGCGTGATTACCCAGACGGGGACTGTGGAAGGCCTGGCACTGACCTCGCTGACCAACAAGGTCGCCGACGAGTTCGTGAAGAAATACGGCCGCTTCCCGGCATTCACCGGTTTCACGGCGTACGACTGCGTGCGGATGCTCGCCGCCGCGATGCAGCGCGCTCACTCGACCAATCCCGACAAGATCGTGGCGGAGATGGAGAAGACCAACATGGAGGGCACGTTGGGCCAGCTCGCATTCTATGGCCGCAATGACAGCTATACGCACGCCCTGAAATATGGTCCGAAGTACATCACCGGCACGTTCATGCAGTGGCAGGACGGCAAGCAGGTCTGCATCTGGCCAGAGAACAAGTGCCCTAACAAGATGGTATTCCCGTCCTTTGTGAAGCTGCCGATCGTAAAGGCAGCCGCGAAGTAACTGGTTATCTCCCCCTCCGCTTGCGGGAGGGGGTTAGGGAAGGGTGCGGCGTTCAGTAGCTGTACCTGCTGCGCTCTCCCCTTACCCCCTCTCCAAGGGGAGCGAGCAGCCTTTTCATCCTTACCCCGTAAGGCACATGCGCGAACTGCAGATTCTGATCGACGGGTTCGCGATCAGCTCACTCTATGGCCTCGGCGCGGTGGGCTTCACGCTGATGTTCGGCGTGTGCGGCGTGCTCAACCTCGCGCATGGCGGCATCATGCTGATCGCCGCATTGCTCGGCTGGTGGGTCGCCGCCGATTACGGCGCCGGCCCATACGGCGGCGCGCTCGTCGGCATTCTGGCGGGCCTGATCGCATCTTACGTCACCTATTTCGTTGTCGTCCGACCGATCCAGCGCTCTCGCGCCATTCCACGCGCTGAGGAAGAGATCTTCCTGCTCACCGGCACGCTGCTCTGGGGTGTGATGATCCAGGTCGGCATGGACTACCTGTTCAGCAACAATCCGGTGACCATGCAGCCGCTCGTGCCAGGCATCGTCGACATCCTCGGCGTGCGTACGCCGAGCAATGAGGTGCTGATCGCGGTTGCCTGCTGGGGGGCGATCGGCCTGTTGTCATTGTTGGTCAACAAGACGCAGATGGGCAAACAGTTACTCGCCGCATCGATCAATCCGCGCGGCCTGACGCTGCTCGGGTTCGAACTCTCGCGCATTTATCTCATCGTCTGGACAATCTACGGCTTGCTGACCGGATTGGCCGGCGTGCTGCTGGCATCATTCTTCGGCATCAGCTCTGACAATGCCGGAAACCTCACAGCCAGCGCGTTCACCATCGTGATCCTCGGTGGCCTGGGCAGCGTGCCGGGATCGCTAATCGCCGCCTACATCGTCGGCTATTCCGAGACATTGACCGCCTATCTGGTCAACCCGACGCTGCGGCCGATCCCGGCCCTGTTGATCCTCGTGCTGGTCCTCTACATCCGGCCGCGCGGCCTGCTCGGACGACGGTAAGGAGCGCCCCATGTCCCTGCTCCGTAATCGCATTCTGTGGGCCATAGTACTGCTAATCATCGGCATCGCGGCGCCCGGCTGGCTGGGCGCCTACTTCCTCGGTGTGCTTACCACTGCCTATTACTTTGGCGTTTTTGCCATGTCCTGGGACCTGCTATTCGGTTTCGCTGGCGAGGTGAACTTCGGCCCGACTTTCCTGATCGGCGTCGGCGCGTATGGCGCCGGACTGATGAACAACGCTGGCTACAGCATCCCCATCTGTCTTGTTGGCGGGACCGCTGCTGCCATCGTCGGTGGCTTGCTGCTGGCGCTCCCGGCGCTGCGTCTTCGCGGTCCGTATTTCGGACTGGTAACGCTCGTTGCTGTGCTCCTGTTGCTCGACTTCATCGTCATCTTCGCCAGCGTCACGGGCGGCGAGATCGGCATGATGGTGCCGGACGTGCTGTCGGTTAGCGCCACCGTCAACTATTACTACGCATTCGGCTTCCTGGTGATCTCGGCGGTGATCCTGTACGGGCTGTCGCGTTCTTCGGTTGGATTGATCCTGCAAGCCACCGGACAGGACCGCATCGAGGCCGCCGCGCTCGGCTTC
>JASHVB010000932.1 GCA_030039695.1 Acetobacteraceae bacterium | reverse complement strand
CTGGAACATCGTCTGACGCTCGATCCGCAAACGGCAGAGGAAACGCCCTATCGGTTCGAGACGCGAAGACCGTAAGAGACGGTGGCCGTACACATAGATCGGGAGTCGGATAGTCGCAGTGTGAGTCTGGGAGTCCCACCGATCGTGTTCGCTGATGGGTTGCTGGACGATTGCCTGATCCGGCGTGAGGTACGGCGCTCGTGGCGCACCAGGGCTACACTCGCGTAAGTGGACCCGAGCACATGGCTGGTACGCAGGCGGCTTCCGGAAGTGTCGCGCGATCTGCTTGAGGCGTGGCGAAGCGGGCTGTTGACCGAGCGGTCAGCTCGCTGATGCAGAGCGATGTCGTATGCGGACTGCGGCGACGCGCAATTCGAGCCGGAGAAATCTATGTGGTTGAAGAAGTGGTCAAGGCCGCCGTCGCGACCCGTTCAGGGTCGACTGGAGTACGCTCTCGCCTGCGGTCGCGAAGCGGCCCTCCTCGTGGCTCACATCCCCAAATCAGAACGCCGGCACCAGCGAGACTGGCACGATGTGCTCTGTCACGCCGCCCACGCCGGCAATGTTCTCAGCGGCGACCCTTGTCGCCTGCCGCCTCTCTTCCGGCGCATCCGATCCGAACCATAGGTGCACGATCCCGCCGTTGACGACGATATCCTGCTCCCAGATGCCGCCCGTCCACTTTTTGTCTGCCAATTCGGCGATCAGCCGGGCGCGGATGGAGCGGTCATCATCGCCATTGCCGCCTTCCGGTGCGGACGCCGTGTATGTTGCCCCTAACGCGCGCACCAGGTTGGACCTGCTGATAATCCCGACGATCTTGTCATCTCGCATGACCGGCACACGCTTGATTCGCCTGGTTTCCAGCAGCGTGGCTACCTCAGCGAGCTCGGTCTCCTCGGAGACTGTGACGACCTCGCGCGTCATGATGTCCCCAACGGTGCGGCTGTGGGTCTTGACGTAGTCGCGGGCGAGACCCGCGGCGAAATCCTCAAGCCACCATGACGATCGACGCTCGCCGTGGCGCTCGGTGCCGAGCTCGGCGCGATGCAGCAGATCGCCTTCGCTCACAATCCCAACCGTGCGGCCGTCCGAATCCACCACCGGAGCGCCACTGATACCTCGTTCGGAGAGTAACGCTGCCAGTGCCTGGACCGTGATCTCTGGACCGACAGTGATCACATTCTGCGTCATCACGTCTTTTGCGCGCATAGCGTGCCTCCTGTTCATCTTAATTGCAGGTATCCATCCAACCGCAGTGTCGGAAAGCGGCTTTGACCCTGGCCTGCCCGACGATACCTAGGCGGACCGCGGATGGCGGTTTCTCGGGAAGAACCTTGCCACCCCCGCCGCTCGCCCTCCGCCAATTCAGCACGATCATCCTGGCATCGGGCATGCACCCCAGCATTGACGTGGATCAATTTATCCGCTCGCCGGGCGGGCAATTGTCATGTCCGCGTCAGCAATGACCGATGGAGCGCGATCACGCGCCGTCGAGAAACAATGACGCCTCGCCAGCGATCCACTGCTCACGGTCCGTGTGAGTGAATGGCTCAAAGGGGGCGCTCGCGCACCTTGCGATATGGAAACTGGCCACGCGTGGCCGTGGGAATCGCCTCGATCTGGGCGGCGGACAAACGCTCTCGTTGAACAGGCGCTCGTACCTTTTGCCACAATGGTGATTTCCAGATCATGACTAAAGGACAAGTCGGCAATAGCTACAGCGAAATCTCACAACGTCTGCTTTCTCATTTCCTCTGTCGTTTTACGCGGAAAAGCAGGGAAACAAGCGAAACACGCAGATGGTGTCGCGCGACATGCAGCAGCGCAGCTCGTTCATAATCATCGCCTGGTGGTGAACTGCGCTCCCAGCATGCCGTAGGCCGACTCATCCGCGTCTCTTGTTTGCATTCCAGCTTATCCGCTGGAAAATCGTTCTTTGGCGCCGGTTGCACACAGCCAATCGTGCGGGGCAAGACACCATGCAAAGCGGAGCAGTCGGCTGGATGACCGGAAAGCACACGGTCCCGGCCCTCACGTGCGATGGACCGGTGTGCGTCGGCAGCTGACCTTAATACTTCATAGAGAGGTCTGCCACGTACACCGGCGGATCGATGCGTCGCGAACGCCCGGCGGCCGGTATGGCACACGGCCCCCGTCCACGAGAATCAGCCAGCCTTCCTCGGGGCGTGGAAGGCGTGGACGCTTAGCCTCGCACCGCCATCCTCGCCTCTATGACGTCGGGCTCCTCCGGTATCCGCCGAAGCGCGAAACCCAGCGATCGCACGAATCCCAGCATCGGTTGGTTCTCCGCCAGCACCTGGCCGACCATCTCCTCCAGCCCCTGTTGTTTCGCCCAGTCGATCAGCCGGTGCATCAAATGGGAGGCCACGCCCTTGCCCTTGGCATCAGGCTGCACAATCACCGCGAATTCGCCGGTGCGTCCGTCGGACTCACGCACCAGTCGCGCGACGCCCACTGTCTCCGTGCTTGCCTCGCGCACGGCAATGAGTGCCATTTCTCGATCGTAATCGATCTGCGTCAGCCGGGCCATTTGCTCGGGCGACAGCTCGCGCACCGAGCTGAAGAACCGGTAACGAACATCGAGCGGCGGCAGGCGGGAGAAGAAGGCGGCGTGCGCCTCCGCATCCTCCGGTCGGATCGGCCGCACCAAGTACGCCTCGTCGCCCAGCATACGGTACTCCACGAGCTCCGCCGGGTAGGGGGCGATCGCCAGCAGCCCGGGCGGCTCGTCCGGCCCGCGCAGGCGGAGCCAGGCGTCAGCGGCCAGCACGCCGTCGGCGTCAACGAACAAGGCGCTGATGTCGATTTCCGCAAGCTCGGGAAAATCAATGACCAACTGGCTGATATGCACCAGAGCTTCGGCGACGGCGGCCTCGTTCGCTGCGGGAAGATCCCGCAGGCTCTGGCCCAACAGCGCGCCGAGCCGGCTACGGGCGATCAGTCCGTGCGCCAAAGCCAGGTTTAGCGGCGGCAGGTCCATCGCCACGTCGCGCAGCGCGGGCGCCGTGGTGCCGCCGGGGCCGAACTCGATCACCGGACCGAAGGTTGCATCGTCGCGTACCCGCACCGCGAACTCGCGCGCCCGGCCGACTTGGCGCTGCAGAAGGATGCCGGTGTCAGCTGCGGTGCGCTCGCGCCGGGCCTGGCGAGTGACCAGCAGGCGGGCGGCGACCGCGGCCTCGTGTGCATCGTGCAGGTCGAGCGCCAGGGCGCCGGGTGGGCGTGCATCAGGCGGCACCGCCTGGCGCAACTTGGCGACAACGGGAAAGCCGAGCAGCGCGGCGGCATCGGGGGCGTCATCCGCGCGCGGCACGGCGCGGGTTGGGACGGTGGGGATGCCGTAGGCGGCCAATACGTCCAGCGCCTCGTCCTGAAACAGCGCGAGGCGGCCATTGGAGCGGGCCGCGGCGAACAAGCGACGCACGGGGGAACGGTCGAGGGCGTGGGACAGCACCGTGCTGGGCGGCAGTTCACGCGCGGCTGCTCGGTTGCGTCGGTCCTGGACCAGGTGGTCGAAGCCGCGCACCGCTTGCTCGGGCGTGGCGAAGACGGCGAGACCAGCGCGCACCAGTGCCGCGCGATGGAGGGCGCCGGTGGTCTCGCCCATGGCGCAGACCAGCACTGGTGAGCGGATGTGCGGTGCCGTTTCGATCAGACCTTTGATCACCGGGTCGTCGGTCGTGCTGGTCGGCGCATGGACCACCAAAACGCCGCCGACGCCGGCCGCGATCGCCACCTGCGCCGCGGCAGGCGCGAGGCGATCTGCCTGCCCCAGCGGGACATGCACTATACCGTGGTCGGCGCCATTCGGGGCAGCGAGTTGCAGGCCGTGTCGCAACGCGGCGTCGGCAGCCATGCGGCCAGGGCCAATAGCGTTGGTGACGATCGCCAGCGCCTCGGAGCGGAGCGGATGCGCGCGCGACAGCGTCTCAGCGGCCGCGAGCAAGTCTTCCAGGCGTTCGACGCAGAGGACGCCGGCACGGCGCAACGCGGCCTCGAATGCGAGTTCGGCCTCGCCGGTACCGGCATCGATCAGGCGCCCGCCGGCCCGGATTGCCACCACCGGGCGCAAACGCGCTGCGGCGCGGGCGGCAGACAGGAAGACGCGGCGGTTCTTCAGGCGGCGGATGTCGAGCAGAATGGCGCCAGTGCCGGGGTCGCGCGACAACCAGTCCAGCGCCGGGCCGAAGCCCAGGTCGGCGTTCCCGCCCACCCCGACGATATGGCTGAAGCCGACGCCGTTCGGGCCGGCCCAGTCGATCACCGCGCGGCAGAGCGCGGCGGATTGCGAGACCAACGCCAGTCGGCCAGGGGGCGGCGGCAGATGTGCGCGGGTGGCGTTCAGGCTGACACCTGGCACGGCGATCCCGAAGGAGTGCGGGCCGAGCACGCGCACACCGGTCCGGCGGGCGGCTTCGGCGATGCCTTCGGCTGGGCCGGGGACGACGGCGGCGAAGCAGCCTTTGCTCGCCAACGTCTCCATCGCGGGGATGACCCCGTCGGTCGCGATTACGGCGAGGTCCAATCGGCCGCTCAGCTGGGTTGCCTCGCGGACCGACTGGATCGGTCCCTCGAAGCCGGACAGCGCGATGTTTGCCATGATCTGCTCACCGGCCGCAGTCTCCGCACCGATCACCGCCAACGACTGCGGCCGGTACAGAGAGTCCAGGACGAAGCGGCCGATGGAGAGGCGGGGAACGGTCATGGCACGGCGCAGCATCCGCTGATCCGGCTTGAAATTCCACCGATACCACGGCGCCCTGCGTCACGACTGCGTCGGGCGTCTCGTACTCCGCCAAGCCCACCTCAGGAGATGAACGAGTAGGCGCCCAAATTACCACCGCGAAGAACATCCGACCGAATTGCCGAGGCGCGTTGTCGCGCGTCAATGACGCCGTCGGCGCATCCGCAGGTCGGCAAACCCGGTCAGCATCGGCGCCAGCTGGCTGGCTCCGGCATCGGGATGCCGATAGCGAAATTCCGGCTGAAACAGGCAGTAGGACACTGTCGACCGGAAAATTGTCGGTCGTCGACGTGACACCTTTCAACACCGCCTCGAGAGGGGCGGCGTCAGTGTTGGCGGAACCGACAGCCAGGCCGACGGCATTGACGTTGTATTGTCTGTTGTCCGCTTCGAAGCCCCGTACCAGCTAACAGGTAATAAGGGGTGTTGGCAGGTCGTGTTGGCAGCCGTCAGCAGTAGCGTCCCCACCCTATGACGTGCGGCCGATGGGTTGCCCGAAACGGATCCCTCACGTCGGGGTTCCGGATCACCGGTCCGCCTCTGGGCTCGCGCCTCTTCGAGTGATCTGATCGCACGAGCACGAACGGGTGAGGATTCGTCGATGACCGACCGCTCGCGTTGGGACCCGGAGATGGCCGCTTTCACCGCCGCAGCCGAGGCCGAGGCAGCAAAGCATCCGCCGATCCGACTGGAAGTTCCGCTGACGCCGCACCGTGCGACAAACGATGCGCTGAACCT
>JASHVB010000931.1 GCA_030039695.1 Acetobacteraceae bacterium | reverse complement strand
GGGCAGACGCCATCTCGGCCGACATCGATCGGAATAGCCGGCCGACTTCGATTGGAATGGGTGGCCGAGATCACAGGGGAATCACCGGCCGAATTCATCGGAATACGCACGAGTGCCCGGTTTCATCGGCAACGGAAACCTGTTGCCGGCCAGGGGGGAAACCTGCACCATCCCATCTCAAAGACCGCCGGGAGCCGTGATGCGGCGATGCCGCGCCGGCCGCATCGCCGGGTTTGCAATCACCCGCCGACGACACGTGCCTGCCCTGCTGCCTGACGACGCGATGTGCCGACGCATAACAAAAGGCGACGAACGGGAGGATGCGATGCTGGAATTCCTCGATCGACAACAGTCCCTGACCGCCAATCAGTGGAAGATCTTCGGTGCCGGCGTGTTTGCCGTGATGCTCGACTTCTTTGACTTCTTCCTGATCAGCTTCGTGCTCGCCTTCTTTGTCGGCAAATGGCACCTGACTTATGGCGAGTCGGCTTTGATCCTGCTGTCATCCGGGGTCGCGTCAATTCCTGGCGGCTGGGTGTTCGGCTGGCTCGCCGACAAGATCGGACGCCGCAAGGTGTTCATCATCACCGTCCTGACCTTCTCCATCGCCACCGGGTTGATGGCGCTCACGCCGGACGATAACTGGGGCTATCTGGTCGCGATGCGCTTCATAGTCGGCCTCGGCGTCGGTGGCATGGCGCCGTGCTCTTTGATCCTGGTACAGGAATTCGTGCCGACGTCGAAACGCGGTTTGATCGGCGGCCTGACCACCGGGTTGCTGCCCGCCGGCCCGCTGCTCGCCGCGATATTGAGCACGTGGCTCGGACCAGTCATCGGCTGGCGCGGCTTGTTTGCGGTTGGCCTGTTGCCGGCATTCATGGCGTTGGTGATCCAGGCATGGGTACCGGAATCGCCGCGCTGGCTAATCACGCGAGGCAGGATCGAGGACGCACGACGTGCGCTGGCGTGGGCGCTGCGCGTGGACCCAACGACGCTGCCAATGCCGACCACAGCGCCCGAGAAGCAATCGGTCGACTGGCGGGAACTGTTCCGTTATCCGCGCAGCATCGCCGCCGGCTCCCTGACCGGTCTGGCACAGACCGGCGCGGTCGGCCTGGCGCTGTGGGGCGTGGTGCTCTTCGTGTTGGTGTTGCGCGTGACGCCGGCCCAGGCATCCTATCTGACCATCTGGGTCAGCCTGATCGCCATCCCGGGGCGCGCGTTCGGCGCGTGGCTGTCTGAAGCGATCGGACGCCGTTACGGCGGCGCGCTGACCGCTGTGTTCGGTGCGATCACCATGTTGGCGGCCGGCTATCTGCATGACACGTTCATCGCGGCGGTGTCGGTCTATTTTCTGATGAACCTGGCGCAGTCGTTCTTCGGCAACGCCAATTTCGCAGTGGTGTTCCCGTACATGACTGAGCTATGGCCGGCCAACCTACGGGCCACCGGGTTCGGCTTCGTCTACGGTGTCAGCAATCTGGGCAAGTTCATCGGCCCCGCCGGCCTGGCGCTGATCGCCGGCGCGTCGAACTACCTGACGCCCAAGGCAACGGCGGGTGCCATCGTCCCGGCCTTTATCTACTTCGCTGCATGGTATGTCGTGGGGGCGTTGGCGTTCCTGTTCGTGGCCTTCGAGACACGCGGACGCACGCTCGAGGACATCCACACCGCGCTGGCCCGGCCAGCGACAGTGAAGGTGCCCGCGCAGTAGCTTCACGCGGCTAGCCGTGTGGCTGCCTGCGGCGTTGCAAGGAATAACCTGCGTCCTGGCCGCGCTCAATCGCGACATCGAGACTGGCGCGTCCGGGTATGGGAGCGCGCCACTGCGAGCTGAGCGCCGCTGCGACCGGTGCCATTCAGCGGGGCTGACAACCGCCCGCATTCGGCCCATGTTCCCCAGCATGGACGACGCCGCATTCGACAGCGCCTTGGTCGCCGCATTCTTCCGCCTCGCCGCCGCGCGTGGTTGGGCGCGCGTCAGCGTGGCTGCGGCGGCGCAAGACGCGTCATTGCCACTCGACCAGGCGCGCGTGCGCTTCCCCAGCCGCGTCGCCGTGCTGATCCGGTTCGGCCGGATGGCGGATCAGGCAGCGCTCGCGGAAGTGCCCGCTGATGGCAGCATTCGCGACAAGTTGTTCGACCTGCTGATGCGCCGCCTAGATACGTTGCAGACGCACCGCGCCGGTGTGCTGGCGCTGCTGCATGCTCTGCCCACCGAACCGCCCACCGCACTGCTGCTGGCCTGCGCCACGCGTCGCAGCATGCGCTGGATGCTCGAGGCCGCCGGCGGCCACGCCCGCGGCCTGCGCGGTGCGCTGCGCGTGCGCGGGCTCGTCGCCGTCTGGCTATGGACGCTGCGCGCCTGGGAGCGCGATGAAAGCGCCGACCTGTCGGCGACAATGGCGGCGCTCGACGCGGTGCTGCGGCGAACGGAGCGGGTCGCCGGCTGGCTGAGCGGCGGACGCGCGGTGCCGCGCGCCGCTACCGAGCCGGCGCCGCCGACCCCGGAAGAACCGTCGCCGGACACCCCGCTCGCCTGACACCAGGCGGAGGCGTAAGCTCGCAACCGCAACTCCACGCGCAGAAGGAGCCGAGCCATGGCCAGCGATCCGCAATCAAAGCCAGGCAGCACGTCGTCCTCCAGCGGCCCCGATTTCGCCGCCGACTTCACCAGATTGTTCGCGGACATGAAGCTGCCATCGCTGCCGGACATGGACACGTTCGTCGCAGCCAACCGTAAGAACATGGAGGCGTTCACCGCTGCCAACCGCGTCGCACTCGAAGGCGCACAGGCTGTTGCGCGCCGGCACATGGAGATCGTGCAACAGAGCATGGCCGAGCTGACCGAGGCGATGAAGTCGCTGGCAACCACCGAGACGCCGCAGGACAAGGCGGTGCGCCAGGCCGAGATGCTGAAGCACGCCTACGAACGCGCGGTTGCCAACATGAAGGAACTCAGCGATCTCATTCAGCAGTCAAACGCCAACGCGCTGCAGCTTATCAATAAGCGCTTCGCCGAGGCGATGGATGAAGTGAAGATCCTGGCGCAGAAGGCGAAGTAACGTCTCCTGCTCCACCTGGCGGCTTGAGCGGCGTCGCGGTCCAAGCCCTCAACGGGAGGCGGCGGTCACGCTTTTGTCCAAGCGACCACCTTCCCCGACCGCCGCATCTTGCCACCTTCACGGGCGATCACGACGACGCCCGCCGGCGCATCAGGATTGACCACAAAGCGTCCGAGCGCGCTACAGAAATAACCGTTGCAAATGTCGGAACGCAGCGTGCGGTCCAGCGTACAGCCCTCCGCACCGTGGAACACGCAGGAATCGCGATACGCCACCTGCGGCACGCAGGCGATATAGAGCCCGATGATTGCCCCGGCTTCCAGCTCCGGTCGCAATTGCCGTACGCGCGCCATGGTGCGTTCATCGAGATAAGCATGCTCTCCGCCGCCCTTGCAGCATGAACCGCGGCACACGCCGCACGCCGTGCGCGCGACCAGCCCAGCCAGGCCGTCCGGCTCGGCCCGTACCGGCGAAACGTTGCGTTCGGGATGCTTCATTTCTCGCAGCGCCCGCAGCGATTCCACCAAGCGCATACGCAGGTTGCGAATCCGCGCACGGGTCACCGGCGCCAGCGGCTTGTCATTCAACGGCACCGAAACGATACGCGTCCCGTCGGGCTCGTTGTCCGTCAGGTTCGCTTCGATCGCGACCGCCCTCAATGCGATGCCTCCGCGGGGAAGCAGCAGGCGTTGCGATCCACCGTCGCGATGTGCAGCGTCGATGCTGTCATGGCGGGCGGAATTGACCTGCTGGCGCTCATAGCCGTCTCATGGCTTTCGTGCGGGCAGGGCAGAATGGCATGCTGCGCACCCGAT
>JASHVB010000930.1 GCA_030039695.1 Acetobacteraceae bacterium | reverse complement strand
TGGCAGATCGTACGCTTTGAGGCAGACGAGTGGGTTCAGGCACGCAGCTTCTACGCGCGAGTCCTGTGGCTGCAGGGATTGCCGGATCACGCGGTACGGGTCGCGGAAAGCAACGTCGTGGAGGCGCGGGCGATCAATCACGCCGTCTCGTTGGGTGACGCTCTCGTGGTCGCGGCATGCCCAATCGCACTCTGGGTCGGCGATCTTTCTGAAGCGCAACGTTACGTGGACATGCTGCTCGATTGTTTCACACGGCATGCGCCGGGGCGCTGGCGCCCGTTCGCCCGTTTCTACCAGGGGGCGCTCCTCATCCAAGGCGGGCAGCTCAGCGAGGGATTAGAACTGCTGCGTGCCGCCTGCACCGAACCGGGCGCGGGCAGGTCTCTTGCGCATTTTTTTTCCTTTCGGATGGCAGAGAGCCTAGGCCGCGCCGGTGAGATCACCGAAGCACTCGCTGTAATCGAAGAGGCGATCACTTTCTCCGAAGATCGCGAAGAACGATGGGCGACTGCGGAGATGTTGCGCATCAAGGGCGAGCTTTTGTTATCGCAGGGCGGGGCTGGAGCCGGGGCCGTCGCGGAGGACCATTTCAGGCAGGCAGTCGATCGGGCACACCGGCAGGGCGCTTTGTCGTGGGAACTGCGCGCCGCTACCAGTCTTGCCCGATTATGGCGGGACAGCTCTCGGGAAAAAGCAGCGCGTAGGCTCTTGGTATCGACTTATGATCGATTCACCGAAGGCTTCGCAACGGCCGACCTGAAAGCAGCGAGATCGTTGATCGAGGAACTGTCGTAGCGCCAGGGAGACCGCGCGAAAGTACGGTGTCATGTTGCCGCAATTGGTGAGAAAAGGGCTCGTAGACGAATTTGCTGCCATTTGAGATGAGAATGTGCCCAGCGGCGTTTTCTCAGTATTGCCGCAATCAGTGCGAATATCCGCGGGCATGTGGAACTCGACCTCTTGGAATCTCCGGATTAACCTTTCGGCGAAGCCGGCGGTGGCCCGTTTGGCCTCGCAGCCAGGTTCGGCCTCGGATTTCTCATGTTTGTGGCACCACGGGCAAACAAATTCTGACGGCAATTTCGCAGCTCATTTGGCAATCGCAGGTACTTGTTTTCTCTGATTCCGTAGTCTCATCAATTGCAGCAACGTGACACAGGGCGACCGTTCGCCTGATCCGCCCTGAACGACGGCTATCCACCATTTCGGTCGTCCGCGCGACCGCATCGCCTTACCAGAAGCAGACGTCGGCCGTCGCAATCCTCCACGGCCGGTCCCTCCGCAACGAACCGCGCAGTCGGCGGCACGAGGAAGAGCAATGCCGCCAGCATCCAGAAGGCGTTGTGGAGCCCCACCGCCTTGGACACGAAACCCATCGCGGCGGGTCCGGCCAAGATGCCGGCATAACCCGCCGTGGTCATCGCGCTGATCGCGAGCGCGGGCGACATGACCGTCTGCGAGCCAGCCTTGCGGAAAAGAATCGGCACGATGTTAGAGGTGCCAAGACCGATCAGCAGGAAGCCCCCCATCGCCAGGACACGCGCCGTGAGCAGGACGACGAACCCGACGACCGCGACGATGCCACTCCAGAAGAGGGTCGCACGGTCGCCGATACGGGCGGTCACCGCATCACCAGTGAGACGCCCGACGGTCATGGCGATGGCGAAGAGCATGTAACCGACACCACCCCTCGTCGCGGACACGAGGCCGGTGCTCGTGATCAGAAGCGCACCCCAGTCGAGCAGCGCGCCTTCGACGAGAAAGACAGCGGCGGCAAGACCCGCAATCAGCAGCACGATGCCGCGCGGCATCACGAAGAGCGGCCCCTTCTCGCCCTGCGCCCCGGCGAGCAGGCGCGGCCACGCGAGCAGGACCGCCACGAGCATGATCGCCGCACACCACAGCGTGCTCGCCAAAGGCGCGAGATGCGATGACAGGAGGAAGGTCATGAGCGTTGAGCCGACGAAGCCGCCGATGCTGAACAGCGCATGAAAGCCCGACATGAGGGGTTTGGCCGCCGCGCGCTCAACCTCGACCGCGTGGATGTTCATCGCGACGTCGAGCGATCCGAGCGAAGCGCCGAACCCAAGCAACGCCACTGCGAGCACCGGCGGCGTCGCGACGACCGACAGGAACGGCAGGATGAGCGTAAGGCCGAGACCGCCCGCGACGATAGCGGGCTTGGCCCCATAACGGGCGCTCAGCGCTCCTGTGAACTGCATCGCAAGGACCGATCCGATGCCGATGCACAACAGCAGGAGACCGAGCGTGGCATCGTCCACGGCGAGACGCTGCTTGGCGAAGGGCACCAATGGCGCCCAGCAGGCAACGCCGAAGCCAGCGACGAGAAAGGCAAGGCGCGTGGCAAGACGTGTCGCCGGGCGATCGTGTCGAACCATGAACAGCCTTCTGCTAAATCGGTCGGACGGGATGCCGGTTCGGGCGGGCGGATGCGCCGTGAGGATGGGGATATCGAGGCACTTCAGTGCCTCGAAGTCAGCATGTGAGCACTGTATTCGGCATTTATTGCGATTTATCATGAATATGGTGGATCGACCCTGGATGACGGGATCAATCACGCTTGCAGGGGAAATGATCTGCGGTTCCACTTCATTGCGAGGGCGTGCACGGTATCGGAGTTTGAACAAAGGTTGATACAGACTAGGTGGACGTGCATTCACGAAGATCTGCACGGCTGCAACCTGCCCGTGTCTGCGCCAGGCCCTGCTGACCCCGATACATGGCGCACAAGAGCTGGAGCGCCAAGCTCCATTGTGTGCCCTCGCGACATGTGGCGGATCGCCAACAACCTCGGGCTACCTACCTCCAGCTTGCCGTCGACCCGCATAGCATCCTTTGGCACGTTGGGAAGCTGAACGCCGACGCAAGCGCCCTCCTGTTCGGCTTCGCCGGTCCCGGCCCGCCGCACCAGGGCCGCCAGCAGCTCCGGCAAGACGGAGACGTCATCGGGCAGCAGCGCATCGACGCCAGAGAAATTCTGGTGCCGGTTATGCGTCGCCTTGCGGGCGATCACGCGCATACCCAGGTGTTTGCCCGCCTCGAATCCGGCCGCGGCGTCCTCGACGACGGCGCACGCCTGCGGCTCCCCGCCCAGAAGGCGAGCCGCCGTGAGAAAGATGTCCGGGTTCGGCTTGCCGCGGGGCACCTCGTCACCGTAGCCGCTGTGCTCGAAGAACGAGGTGATCCCCAGACGTCGCAACACGATCGTCGCCAGGCGCCGTTCGCGGCTCGTTGCAAGCGCAACCTTGTACGAGCGCCGGAGCGCTGTCAGGACCGTTGTCACGCCCGCGACGAGCGGCACGGTCTGTGCGTACACCCGCTCGACCTCCCGGCGCAGCGCCGCCGCGACTGCGGCATGATCGAGCCGCGTGGCGAATTGTCTCGACAGCGCGTCGACGTACGTGTGGAGCGGATACCCGAGATAGGCGGCCGCAATCTCCTCCGTCAGCGGAATGCCCCGCGCTCGGAACACCGCGAGCTCCGCTCGGAGGAGATGCGGCTCGGACTCAATGAGCACGCCGTCGAGGTCGAAGATCACGGCTCGGATCGTCATCGCGCCGGCTTGCTCGAATCGACACGCCCGAGCAGCTGCGCCAGCAGATCGATCGCCACGTCGATCTCGTAGTCGGTGATCGGCAGGCTCGATGACAAGGTGATGATGTTCCGATAGATTCCTCCGGTCTTGAGCACCAGGCCGACCCGCGTTCCGTCGTGCGTCAAGTCGCCCTTAAGGCCTTCGCGAAACAACGCGTCCGCGCGAGCGGCGCTCGGCGCCCACCCGTCGTCCTCGCAGATCTCGAGGTGTAGCGCCAGGCTGAGGCCGTCGACGTTTGCGACGATGCGCGGAAAGCGCTCACGGAGCATCCGCAACTTGTTAAGGAACGAAGCGCCTTTCTGGGCGATCTCCGCCTCGAGGTTCTCCCAGCCCTGGAAGACCTCCATGACGGCGAGCCCGGCAGCCGTGCCCAGCGGGTTCGCCGAGAAGGTCGAGTACGCAGTGCCCACCGTAAAGACGTGCGGGCCGATGATATCCTCGCGTGCCCAGAGGCACGACAGCGGGTTCATGCCGTTGGTGAGCGCCTTGCTCATGGTAATGATGTCGGGCTTGACGTCGAAGTGCTCGATGCTCCAGAGTTTACCCGTGCGGTAGAAGCCCATCTGGATCTCGTCCGCGATGAAGAGGATGATCCCACAGCCTCCGCCGACACGAACTGTGCCGGGCTAACGAGACGACCTGACATCGTGGACATGCCGCCGACGTGCGGAGATTTTGCGCCGCAACAACCCAAACGCTGTCAACCACCGCAGCCGACGCAAGCCGGATATCCGAAAATGGTGACGTGAGTAAATTCTGCTTCATGCCCGTAGAGTGGTGCTCGAACAGAACGGGCCAATCCTCGCCCATCCGGCTAGGTCACCAAAAGTGCACCGGAACCGTTCGGATTGAGAATTTGCTCCGTTCGCCGCCGTTGATTTGAGAGTTTCAACCCCGCGCGTTACTGCAACATTGCCGGCAGCCCAGGGCCGTCAAATTGGGCGGAAACCCCGTGATACGCGGTTATGTTCCCGCAAGTTCGCATTTATTTGCGCGACGAGGGCGCATATGAGGTCCGTAGCCTGCCCTGGGAGCACGCGCATCCGACGCTGTCCGGTATTGATCGCGAGCGGATTGCCGAACTCGCCGGGCAAATCATGCGGATCGCAACCGACCGAGTGGTATGGACCAAGTGGAGCGGAGGCCACGAGACACTTGCCGAGCGGGCCGCGGAAATCTGCGTTCCAGTAGAGAGCCTGCGGGAGGTTCTGAACGCCCTGCTTGGCCCCCGCGTACCAAGGTCGATGTCGAACAGCGTATTCGCGAGTTCCGCGAAAACCCTAGAGCGGCAGTTATCTCCAGGAGGAAGTTGGGGCCGAGGCGCCTGCCCTCTTCAACGCGGCAGAGGCCAGGGGCACCGAGTTCATCGCTATCCCTGGCTGGATGGAGGAGTGGTACTGGGGTGCCCGAGAGCGCCTGCGCCAGAAGGCGGAGAAGGAGCGTCGCGAGCAGATCACTGCGGCCAAACGGCGCACCGAGGCCCGTCTGCGCCACGGAGCGACTGCCCCTGGACGGCAGCGATCGGCACCCCCGACCTGCATTGCTGCAAGAACGATCGACTTTACAGGCTTCACCCATTGAACACTGCCGGCAAGTATGAGCCAGCATTTGAAGTGTTACGCGTCGACTACCTGGACGCCAAGCGCGGCCGCTCGGTCGGGCGATACCGTACCAGGGGGCAAGGTCAGTACCGCCGTGGCAAAGGTCGCCCACCAGGAAGACGACCTGTAGACTGCCGAAGCTCTCCCGCAGTGCGAACCACAGCGGTTACAGTCGTCGAGTATCGCCGGCACCCTGTACGGTGAAGTCATTCGTCCAGAAGTTTGGCACTACGCGAGGCACCGAGCGACTGTCGGCCCCATTCCGTCCGCGACCAATGGGAACACCTACGCCGCATGCCTACGATCCCCATCAGGCGCGAGCGGCAGATCGTAGCCGGACGGGAAAGACTCCCGCCCGGCCGTTCGCTATCCTGGCAGGCGCCAACCAAGCCCAGGAGCGAAACTGATGAGTTCTGTCCCTCTTGAGTCTACCCCGAGAGCATACGCGATGGCAGCGCTTACTCTATCAACGGCAGTCGTGGCCCGACTGAAGGCAAAGGGTATTCTATTGGATAGCGAGATTCGTGAGACGATTGATATTGGCATGCGGTTGCTTGAGAAGATGGACCTTCAGAAACTGGAAGTTGAAGAAGTCCGCCGAATTGTCGAAAGTATTTACTCGGCGTTCATAGCAACTACACCACCTCCACCCGCGCTCTGATGAACATTTGCATCCCTCTAGGCGGTAGGGTGAAGCTGGCGGTCCAACTCCTTGGCCCGGTCAGACAGGAACGCGGAGCCAGGCGACGCCGCAATGCCGAGTTCGCGCCCAATCGTCGCTGCACACGCCGCGACGCTTATAACGACGCGTGGAAATGGCGCCACCTTCACTACGTTCCTGGCCATACCCGACTCGGGGAGCCCCGCCCCCGGCGGCTCGCCGGCTTCCCTTGGCGCGGTGCGGGATCTAGAAATTTCGAGCTGGCATTATGCGGGCATAACGCCGGAGACAGTGACAGACCGCCAGGAAGTCGAGGCCGCCCTACAGGCCGACAGCTTGCGCAAGACGCTGGGAACACACGCGCTCCCCGACATCATCAAAGTCGGGTTGAGCGAGACCCGGACACTGGCCCAAGGCCAGGCCCACCAAGCAAAGACTGACGCTGGGAGAACTATTGGGCAGAAGTGGCGTCGAGGAGACAGGAGAGTCAGGACGCTTCCCCTGACGTCACGAACAACCGGGAAGCCAGCAAGACCAACACGAGCGGGGCTGGATTCTGCGCAAGCTGGGCTGGCTCATCGTTGCAGTTCGTACCATCCCCGGGTATCGGCGACGAGTTTGCGGAAATCAGGATCGCTGCGCTTCACGGCAATGCGCTGATGTGGCGACCCTACGAGCAACGGGCGGCGCATTATCAGCAGCGTTCGCCGCAAGCCTCGGGCCGGACGTGTCGCCGTCGGCTTATCTTCTCTGCGTACGTGGCAGCGGTTACAGGCTGAGGGCTCGTTCCCCGGATAGGTCCGATACTGCGGTGGCAAATGCCGGCGCGGACATATCCGGTCCTTGCACGCGCAGCCGATAGGCAACCCCCGGTTCCGGGAACAGACCTTCTCGATCGGGTTGCTGATCGATCTATAGGAAAACGGCGCAGGGAGACGAGCAGCTGAAGTGCAGACATCGGGGCGACCGTTTTCGCGAACGACTTCCATCATGCCTGGTGGGTCTCGTACGTCCGACCCGCATGACAATGCCCTGCTACCTTGCCGATTAAAGCATCTGCCGCTCGGCCATTTTCCTGAACAGCGGCCCGCTTGCCATAAGTTGGCCGTATGTGCCCTGTTCCACCACTCGGCCATGCTCGACGACATAGATCATGTCTGCGGTGGTGATTGTCGAAAGACGCTGCGCGATGACCACCTGCGTACACATTAACGCGCGCAGGTTTTCGACTACCTGGCGTTGCGTAACGTTATCGAGCGCGCTCGTCGCCTCGTCCATGATCAGCACGCGCGGGCGACGTATAACAGCTCGCGCGATCAGCAGCCGTTGGCGCTGGCCGCCGGACAACGTGGTGCCGCCATCTGCCATGTTGGTATGCAGACCCATGGGCAGCGCCTTGACGACAGAGTCGAGCTCTGCGATTCGCAGCGCCTCCATGACCTGTTCTGGTGGAAGTGGCAGGCCAGCGGTGACATTACTGTAGATCGAGCCGGGCAGCATTCGCCCGTTCTGTAGGACGACGCCGTACCGCCGCCGCAGGTTCCGAGGATCGATCATGCGCATGTCCGTGCCGTCGACGAGAATGTCCCCCGATTCCGGCACATCAAAACCGACGAGAAGCCGGACAATCGAAGTCTTGCCTGCCCCCGATGGCCCCACGATAGCAACGAAACTGCCGGCGGGCACGTGCAGCGACAGGCCGCATAGCGCCAGCGGCGCATCGGGCGTGTAGCGAAAGCGCACGTCGCGCAACTCGATCTCGCCGGCCATCGTCGCCACGCCGCCGCCACGGCTGGTCGACTCTTCTGCTGCCGTGAGAATCGGCTGCAAGCGGTGAAGGTAGGGCTGAATCATCGCGATCAACAATGTGCCACGAGTGATCGACATTGCAGCTGCGACGAACTGACCGAGTGCGGTGTTGAAGCTGACAAAATCAGCGGTAGACAACAGTGGCCTGCCGCCACCTGAGGCGAGACTGACATGAAAGAACGAAAGAAGCGTACCGCTGTGCAGGCCAAGCATGACCAGCACAACGACCATAGTGAGAGGTCCGAACTCCGCGCGCGCAATGAGCAGCCGGTTACTCAAGGCGCGCTGGCGAAGGCCAAGCGCAACCGTGCGCCGGTACGTCGAAAGCCACTGGAGGAACGCCTCCCGCTCGGCTCCCGCGACGCGTAACTTGGCAATCGAGCCGAGAAACTGGAGCACCATTCCCTGCAGTCGCCCGGCGAGGTCGAGCGTCTCGTAATTGACATACAGGATGCGCCGTCCGACGAGATAAGCGATGCCGCCGAACAATACGGAGATAAACGCCACGATCGCTGCAATAGGCCGGCTGTAATAGATCATCAGTGCTAGACTGAAGAAAAGCGTCGCGCCGGCCGAGGCAAAGGTGGCGAAGGATTGGTTCAGCAGCTCCTGGATGGCGCCGATGCCGTCGGCACGGTTGGCAAGGTCGCCCGCTGTATAGTTGCGAAAGAAGATCGCGC
>JASHVB010000115.1 GCA_030039695.1 Acetobacteraceae bacterium | reverse complement strand
ATCACCACCGCCCACAGGAAGATGCGGGTGAGGATCGGCGGGCGCACGGGTTGGCGAAAGCTGCCATCCGGCAGCATATCGAGCTCAGGAGGATAGCGGTCACTCATGGCTGACACGTGGCGACGCACCGGGACACGGTCAAGGCCGCCACGGGGCGCCGCCATTTGGACCAGCCAATCGGAGGGCGAACATGTCTCGCGTCTTCATCACCGGCTCGAGCGACGGCCTCGGCCTGCTGGCCGGGCAGCAACTGGCGGCGTCGGGGCATCAGGTCACGCTGCACGCGCGCAACGACGCACGTGCAGTGGATGCGCGGCGCGCGCTGCCACGCGCTGAGGCGGTGGTGATCGGCGATCTGTCGGCGATCGCGGCGATGCACGCCGTGGCGGAACAAGTGAACGCGCTAGGCCGCTACGACGCGGTAATCCACAACGTGGGCGTCGGCTATCGCGGAGCCCGGCGAGAGACCACGGACGGCCTGCTGCAATTGTTCGCGGTCAACGTGCTGGCGCCCTATCTGCTGACCGCGCTGATCACCCGGCCGCACCGGCTGATCTATCTCAGCTCCGGCATGCACGTGGGCGGGAATCCCTCGCTGGACGATCCGCAATGGACGCGACGCCGCTGGAACGGCCCGCAGGCCTACTCCGACAGCAAGCTGTTCGACGTGCTGCTGGCATTTGCCGTGGCGCGGCGCTGGCCCGCGGTGCTGTCGAACGCGTTGGAGCCAGGATGGGTGCCCACGAGGATGGGCGGCCCGGGCGCGCCGGGTGATCTGGCGGCCGGCGCGACGACGCAGGCCTGGCTCGCAGCCAGCAACGACTCGGCGGCGCTGGTGAGCGGGCAATATTTTTACCACCACAAGCCACGGCGGACGCATCCGGCGGCGCGGCGGGAGGACCTGCAGGACGCGTTGCAGGAGTACTGCGCCCGGTTGACGGGCGTGCAGCTAGCCTGACGCCGCCATCAGACGCCGCCGGACAGCTCATGGGTCTTTCGCTGCAGGCTGGCCACCAGCGCAGGCGCTCCCCCTTCCTGCAGAATTTGCCGGAAGTCGGAGCGCTGCACCGCGACGCGGCTGATCGTGCCGTCCTCCAGCACATCCACGGCCTTCCATCCCCGGGGCGTGCGGTGCATGACGTAGTCGAGCCTGTGTGACTCCCCGGAGGGCGAAATGATCTGTGTCTGCACCACCAGGTCGCCATCGGGCAGAGCGCGGGTGTCGGGGCTGACGGTAAACTGCTGGCCGGTGAAGGAGTCGAAGCTATTGACGTACGACGCCACAGTATAGCTCCGGAATGCCGCCTGCAGCGCTGCCTGCTGGCCGGGCGGCGTGGCTCCCCAGCCGAGGCCGACCGACACCTGGAGAATTCGGTCCAGGTCGAAAGCATAGTCGATCGCCGGGGCGAGCACGCTAAAGCGCTGCGAGAACGGCGTCGTCGCGCCGAGTCTCATGACCTGGATCAGGGCGTTGCAGAGATACTGTATTGGCGCGACCGCAGCCGGATAGGCCGCCACCCGGGCGAGCGGCGTCAGTCCGGCCAACCCAGCGACCCCTAGCAGCCGGAGCGAACGGCGGCGATCAATCAGGAGGCGTGTCATTCGGCGGTCCCGGCGGTAAAGACACAGGTCTCCGTCCGACAGGTCCCGTCGCGGAGCGCCGCCGGTCTTAGGCCGGGCGCACGCACGGGGTCAACTCGGGCGGAGTTTCTCCTGCAACACTGCTGATACAAGGTCGTGGTTGAATGCCACGGTTCACTTGGCCGGGCGTTCACCTTTTCTTGGGGATTTCGGGTCTCGTTTCAGACCGGGCATTCATTAAGTAACCGGAAGTACATGGTGATCGAATCCGGAGGAGGGCTGGTATTGTCGATTAAGACGGCGGTGCTCAGGCTGGCGGACGCAACGGCGGAGGCGACAGGACTGCTGCGTCGGCCTCTCGCGTTCGACGAGCTGGTCAGTGCCGCCCGCTGCAACGCCTGCCTCGAAGACTTTGGCGACGCGGCGTTTGCCGCGCCGATGCGGCGCTTCCTCGATGCTTGTGCGTCCGAAGCCGACCTGGGGCTGATCGGACGCCTCGCGACCCGCTGGGACGTGGTCCGCTTCCTGACCAACCTGTTGCTGCTGCAGGCTGCCGAGATACGGATGCCGGACATTCCGGGCGAGCCGGTAAGGCACCCGATTTTCATCACCGGCCTGCCACGCAGCGGCACAACCTTCCTGCACCGCATGATGCTGGCCGATCCGGCCAACCGAGCACCGCTGGTCTACGAGACGATCCACCCCTACCCACCTGCGGGTGCGCGGCGTGATCGCCGCGCCGCGCAGGTCTCCCGGCAGTTGCGTACCTTCGAGTTTCTGGCACCCCAGTTCCGCTCGCTGCATCCCTTGCAGGCGACCTCGCCGCAGGAGTGTAGCGAGATCACCGCCCACGTCTTTCGTAGCCTACGGTTCGACACGACCTATCGCGTGCCGTCGTATCGGACGTGGCTGGATACCGATCCGCAGAGCCACCTGCCGGCCTACATGTTCCACAAGCGGTTTCTGCAACATTTGCAGCATCAGACCGGTCCCGCGGCGCCGCGGCCTCGCTGGGTGCTGAAATGCCCGGACCACCTGTTCGCGCTGAGCGCAATCCGGGCCGTCTACCCGGATGCGCGCATTGTCTTCGTGCACCGCGACCCGGCGAAGGTGCTGTTGTCGGTGACGCAGCTGACCGAGGTGCTGCGCCGGCCGTTCACCCGCCATCTTGATCGGGCCGAGATCGGCCGGCAGGAGAGCCTGCGCTGGCTCGACGGCACGCGGCGGATGATGACGGTCGGCGACGACGCCGGCGTTGCCGAGCCGGTGTGCCACGTGCACTACCTCGACCTGGTCTCCGACCCGGTGGCGAGTGTGGAACAGGTGTACCAACATTTCGATCTGCCGCTGCCGCGACCGGTGATGGAAACGATGCAACGCTACGTCACCGCGCAGCCAAACGGCGGCTACGGGGCGCACGAATACCGGTTTGAGGACCACGGGCTGGATGCCGATGTCGAGCGGATGAAGTTCCGCCCCTACATGCTGCGGTTCGGCGTCGCCCCGGAACTGGCACCGGCGCGGCGCCGCGGCAGCAAGGCGGTGGCCCCCGTCTCGCCGGTCGGGACTTAAGCGGGCTCTTGCCGACTGGGGCACGCTTGCCGGGCCGACGAGCGCAACGTGCAGAGGCGGGTTTCACGCCCGGACCCCGTCGGGCGGCTTTGTCTTCGGATCCCCAGCAAAGGCTTCGCCCGGTCAATAGAGGGGCGATGTCTCCGGCAGAGTGCCAACAGGCGACCCGTCCTGCGCAGGAATCGGGGCCAGCATCCGTCGAGATTTCTCCGTGCCCGGATACCTCGCGAATGTCGGGCAACCTCTCAGAACCCAGCTAGGTTTTCCTGGCGGGACAACTGGACGGCCTCTCCATTCCGCGCCAACACTCCAGCAAGCGAACCATCAGGAGGAACGTCCATGCGCAGCGCCGTCATTGTCTCCACCGCGCGCACGCCGATCGGCCGGGCCTATCGCGGCGCGTTCAACGACACACAGTCGCAGACCCTCGGTGGGCACGTGATTGCGGAAGCAGTGAAACGGGCCGGCGTGGCGCCGGCCGAGGTTGATGACGTGGTGATGGGCGCGGCGCTGCAGCAGGGCGCGCAAGGCTTCAACCTCGCGCGGCAGAGCTTGCTCGCCGCCGGCTTGCCGGACAGCGTCGCTGGAATGACGGTCGACCGCCAGTGTTCGTCGGGACTGATGGCGATCGCCACGGCCGCGAAGCAGATCGTCGATGACGACATGCAGATTGTCGTGGGTGGCGGGTTGGAGAGCATCTCGCTGGTGCAGAACGACAAGGCGAACCGCTTTCGCGTCAAGGATCCGGCGCTGGTGGAGCGCGTTCCCGCTCTCTACATGACCATGATCGAGACCGCCGAGATCGTCGCCGATCGCTATAAGATTTCGCGCGAGGCGCAGGACGAATACGCGCTGCGCTCGCAGCAGCGTACCGCGGCTGCGCAGCAGGCCGGGCGGTTCGATGCCGAGATCGCCGCGCTGGCGTCCACCATGCTGGTGACAGACCGGAACACCGGCCAGACGTCGCCGAAGCAGGCGATGCTGGGCAAGGATGAAGGCAACCGGCCGGATACGACGCTGGACGGCCTCGCTGCACTGAAACCAGTCTTTGCCGACGGCCTCGTGGTGAAGGCAGGCAGATGCATCACCGCGGGCAACGCGTCGCAGTTGTCCGATGGCGCGTCCGCGGCGGTGCTGATGGAGGCGAAGGAAGCAGAGAAGCGCGGGCTGCAGGCACTTGGCATCTACCACGGCATGGCGGTGGCGGGATGCGCGCCGGACGAGATGGGCATCGGCCCGGTGTTCGCGGTGCCCAAACTGCTGGCAAAGCACGGGCTGAAAGTCGGCGACATCGACCTCTGGGAGCTGAATGAGGCATTCGCCTGCCAGGTGATTTATTGCCGTGACCGGCTGGGGATCGACCCGGACAAGCTCAATGTGGATGGCGGGGCGATTTCGATCGGCCATCCATACGGGATGTCGGGCGCCCGCATGACGGGGCATGCGCTGATTGAGGGCAAGCGGCGTGGCGCGAAATACGTGGTGGTGACGATGTGCATCGGCGGCGGCCAGGGTGCTGCGGGATTGTTCGAAGTGGCGTGAGAAACTCGCACGGCACGGCACGCGCCTTACAGATACCGATCCGTTATGGCCTAGCTGGACCGGGCGGCTTCGCGATATCATGCGTGCAGGTGACGTCGCGGAGCGGCGCACGGTGCATAGACGACCGAGCGAAGCCCGGCAACGACAGGGTAGGTTGCCGCTTCGGCGGCCGCACTCCACCCTTTGCGGACCTCCGACCCTCGCGCGGGATTGGCGCCGGCACCGCTGGCGGTCGTATTGGTCCCGGCTTGCCCCTCCAGACTCCCGGATGCCCGGCGGCAACGTCGGGCGAGCACCTGCGTCGGCAATTCGTAGCCACCCAAATGGCGGCAGCAAATGCGATTGGCCTGGATTGAGTGCGGGTTGAGCGCGTGTCGAGGCTGCCGCACAATTGGCCGAACCAATCGGAGGCCACGTGGACCAATTCACCCACCTCAAGCCGCTAGACCCGAGCAAGTTCCGCGATCCGCACATGACTGCGTCTGGCGCCCGGAGGGCCTGGGTCTCGCTGCGGCGGCTGGAGACACTGTGGTTCAACACCGGCACGCTGTGCAACCTGACCTGCGGCCACTGCTACATCGAATCATCGCCACGCAATGACCGCTTAGCGTATCTCTCGCGCGACGACGTGCGCGGCTACCTCGATGAGATCGCGCGCGACGGTCTGCCGACGCGGCTGATCGGCTTCACCGGCGGCGAGCCGTTCATGAACCGCGACATCATGGGTATGCTGGAGGACGTCCTGGGGCGCGGCTTCGATGCTCTGGTGTTGACCAATGCAATGAAGCCGATGCGAAAGCTGCGGACGCCGCTGCTGGCTCTCCGCGAGGCATGTGGCTCGCGGCTGACCATCCGCGTATCGCTCGACCACTACACATCGCAGATCCACGAGGCCGAACGCGGGCGACGAAGCTGGGCGCCAACGATCGAGGGGCTGGTGTGGCTGGCGCGGAACGGATTCGCCATCGATGTGGCCGGGCGGCGGTTCAGCGGCGAACCGGATGACCAGCTACGCGCCGGCTATGCGCGGTTATTCCGCGACCTGGATGTGCCGGTGGATGCGTTCGACCCAGTCCACATGGTCGTGTTCCCCGAAATGGACGCCGGGCGTGATGTGCCGGAAATCACCGAAGCGTGCTGGGGCATTCTGCACAAATCGCCAGATGAGGTGATGTGCGCCTCATCGAGAATGGTGGTGAAGCGCAAGGACGCCGCGCATCCGACAGTGCTCCCGTGTACGCTGCTTGCCTACGATCCGCAGTTCGAGCTCGGGCACACGCTGGCCGACGCGGCACGGGCAGTGTCGCTGAACCATCCGCATTGTGCGGCGTTCTGCGTGCTGGGTGGCGCAGCGTGCAGTCGCTAACGACTGTCTGGTCTGCCACGAAAAGGCCGGTCGGACCACGAACCGAACGCATCCCAGCCGCGAGGGCGTACAACCAACAATCGGCAAGCGGAAGGGTCTTCCGGCCCCACGAGAAAGGACGCGAACCGCACGCGGCCTGGCACGAGCACAGGCGGTGTGGCCCTGCCCGCCTTTGGCGTTCTCTATCTGGCAACCGGCGTCCTCCGACGCTCCGGCCGCAGCGGTGGCACGCCCCGACTGCCGATGACCTCGCGGAACGTGCCGGCGACCTCGGCGAACGCCATCCGCGCGGCACTGATCGGCATGATCGCCGCCCCGCCGGATTGCCAGTGCTCTGGATCACGTCGGACGCCCGTGTGGGCTGCGAAGGATGAATCGACCGAATCTGGCGGGCTTACCCGGATTTGTGCTACCGCGCGGCGCCGTCACTGGAGGCCCATCCCATCATGCAACGCCGTCTCCTGCTCGCGACCCTGCTGATCCTTCCGCTCGCCCGTGCCG
>JASHVB010000929.1 GCA_030039695.1 Acetobacteraceae bacterium | reverse complement strand
AGCGGGCGGTCCGGGTAACGCGCACGGAACCGGCGAATGCGAGCGGCACTGCGCCAGGCGTGCAGCGCGATCATCAGGTCATCCGGTCCGCCGGCGTAATCAGTGGCGACCTGCGCGCGATGTCCGAGGCCGCCCAGAATGCGCGCCCAGAGTACCGCGGTGATTCGGTTGCCCGTGCGCGTCTGCTTGCGCGCCGGGGTAATGAGGCTAATCTTCATGCCGCCGCCGGGCGCGATGCCGCATGACTTCCAGGGAAACGCGCATGACCCAGCCGTTGTCCGCCGCTGTACTCGCGGGATATCTGGCGGACGCGAGGACCCGCACGCTCGACCTTCTACGCGGTCTCGATGCCGCGCAACTCACGGGTCCGCGTATCGAAATCGTCAATCCGCTGCTCTGGGAGATCGGGCACGTCGCCTGGTTCCATGAGTATTTTGCGCTGCGGCGGTTGGATGGCGGCGCCCCGCGTCTGCCGAAGGCGGATGATTTGTCCGGCGTGACGTCATGGCCGGGCTCGCGCAGTTTCGGCGGAAGCCGCGTCCGGCATAGGCGGTTGATCGATAGAATTGCGGCGTCCCGCACGTGAAGCGCAATGCTGTTCGCGGCAGCGAGCCGAACACTGCGAAGACCTTGCGGAACGCTTTTTGGCATTATCGGCAATGGCAATACTACACTTCGCACGGACGTTCGGTGCATGTGTAGCGAACGGCGCCGCACAGGCAGCCTCAGGTCAGGTGTTCTGATGCCTCAGCCATCGTTTGTCCCTTCGTTGGCTTGCAGCCATGTTTGACGAGACGCCTTGCATAGTCTCCGCGCCCGATGTGAACGTGGCGACCAGTCCAGGCCGCGGACGCGGCGTTTTCGCCGCACGTCGGTTCGAACCTGGCGAGACCATCGAGGTGTGTCCCACCATCGCGCTGTCAGAGGCCGATGCCAGGAAGCTCGATGCCACCGGGCTCTATGATTACTACTTCGGATGGGGCGAGGACGGAACGCAGGCTGCGATCGCGCTGGGCTACGGTTCGCTCTACAACCATTCGCTCACGCCGAATGCAGAGAACCGCAAGAATTTCGCCGCGGGCAGCATGTCGATCGTTGCCGTGCGGCCGATTGCGGCGGGCGAGGAGATCTTCATACGATACGAGACAGGCAAAGGTGACGATCAGCCCGCCGTGTGGTTCAAGGTGCGCTAGCACCCACGCACGGGCAATGCGAAGGACCGTCCCGGGCTGAGGACGTTCCCGTTCAGGCGCTGCAAGCCGATCTCCACATCGGCATGCTCGACTGCTTAAGATTTTGCCATCGTGTCTCACGCCATCACTGCCACCCATCCCAACCGCCTGCGCGTCCAATCGCTGAACACGTCGGACAGCATGACAATCGCCCAAGTGATGCACACATAAGCCATCATCTGATTATAAAAGAACAGTTGCTGCGCATAGTACAAGGCCTGGCCGATGCCGCCTGCGCCGATCATGCCCACCACGGTCGCTGCGCGCAGATTCCATTCCAGCCGGAACAGCGTATGGATTGCCATCGGCCCTGACGCCATCGGCAGGATCGAATAACACGCAACGGACAGGCGCGGCGCGCCGGTTGCCTCCAGAGCCTGTACGGGTGCCTGCCGTACGTTCTCGCAGCTCTCGGCAAACAGTTTGCCAAGTACGCCGGCCGAATGCAGACCCAGCGCAACGACGCCGGCATTCGGCCCAACGCCAATGAGGGTCACCAGCACCAGCCCCGATATCACCTCGGGCACCGCGCGCAGCGTCTCGAACACCCCGCGGACACCAGCAGCAATTGGCGCGGGCACCAGGTTGCGTGCGGCAACCACCGCGAGAGGAATAGCCAGCGCCGCACCAAGCAAAGTGCCCGCCACCGCGATGTACAGGGTCTCCCACAACAGCTGCGGAAGTTGTTTGATCGCTGCAAGCGGCAGGGCAGGTGGGAACATGCCGCCGATCGTCAGTGCAGCGTGGCGCAGCGTCACGGTCTCCGGCCACCACGTCCACAGCGCGGCAAGGCCGAATGGCACCAGCAGCAGGATGCCGCGCGGGCGGCGCCGCAGCAGCCAGCTCATGCTGTCCAGCGCGCTGACCAGAATCACCAGCAGTATGATCAGCGTGGTCGCGCGCCGGTAGTCGAAGCCGGCGATGGTTCCGATCAGCTCGGACCCCAGGCCGCCCCCGCCGACAGCACCGACGATCACAGCGGCGCGTACCGCGCACTCGAACGAGTAGCAGCCTATCGCGACGAGATTGCCGGCCGTGATCGGCAGCAGTCCGTAGCATGCGACCATCAATCGCGTTGCACCCGTCGTGCGCAGCGCCTCGATCGGCCGCCCGTCAGCGGCAAGCAACAAGTCGGCAAACACCTTGCCGATCATGGCCGTGTAAAAGATGGCTAGAGCCAACATGCCCGCGGCGGGTCCGATCCCCACAATCACGACGCAGAGGATCGCCAGCGTCAGGTCGGGGATTGCACGCACGGCTGCTAGCACGGCGTACAGCGTACGGGCGCCACGGAGCTGGGCGCCGATCAACATGGCGAGCGGCAGGCCGATCAGGCAGGCGACCAGCATGCCGCCCGCCGCCATGCCAACGGTCTGCAACAGAGGAACGATCAACGCGACGAGGTAGGACGGCGCGACGTACGGTGGGAAGAAGCTTGCAATCAGGCTGAACATGCCGGCGGAGCTTACGGCGCCGCGGCCAGCTGCACGTCTGACCGCTCGCGCTCGGTGATTGCACCGTCGTGGAGTCGCACGATCCGGTCAAAATGACGTTCGGCCTGCTCGTGCTGGTGCAGCGAGCACAAAAGAGCAGTACCGGTCTCGCCGGCGAGACGGCACAGCAGTGACAGAATGTGCTGTGCGAGGTCCGGATCGAGCGATGCGATCGGCTCGTCGGCAAGCATGACCACTGGCTGCTGGACGAGAGCGCGCGCGATTGCCACGCGTTGCTGCTGGCCACCCGACAGGTCGCTGGTGCGCGCTCGGAGCTTCTCCGCCACGTCGACGCGTTCCAGTGCCGAGCGCGCTTCCTCCATCTCCGCGCGGCTCGGCAGGAACAAGAAGCGCAGGGCGCGCGGCGTGGACCAGCGGCCGAGTGCGCCCGCCATCACGTTCTGGTAGACGCG
>JASHVB010000928.1 GCA_030039695.1 Acetobacteraceae bacterium | reverse complement strand
AAATTCGAGGATATCACCGTGCCGGAGCCTCGATCGGGCTGGCGAGAGCCTGGGGCAAAGGGGGATCGGTGGGCAGTGTGGCTTGCTCTTGGCCTTGTCAATCGTGGCCCATGGTTTGTCCTTGAGCGGCGCCAGCATGGCGTGGATGCCGTTGTCCCGGCGCAGTGGGGCGCAATGAGCGCATCTCACGACGTATGTCGAGGTCAATGCTCTGCGTTATCCGGCACAGTCCACCCTGTCGATGGTGCCGTTCCCGATCGGCGCTATGCTGATCGGGTATCCGCTCGGCAGGCGGACGAGGCTCCGCGGCGAACGGGGCGAATGATGTGGCGTTGGCCGCACGACGATGAGTGCGCAAACAAAATTGGTGGTTGAACTGCTGTGCCGCTGCCCCACGCAGCGCCTCATGGGATCACGCGCAAGAACCGGCGATGGCCATGGACCAAGAGACACCGATGTCGGTCGGCCGGGTCACGGAGTCATGCGCAGGAAACAACGTCTGATTTGACTGCGTCAGGCCCCGCAGTCTCGTGATCTGATTTGGGGTGAAGCGGCCAAACAAAACGCAGTACGCGGTCCAGCACCGGACCGATGGCCAGTTCGCCGAGCGCGACAACACTGCCCAGGATTGGGTCTCGGGAGAAGGCGAATGTGATGCCGCCAAGCGATCCTGCTTGCAACAGGCGGCGTGCCGCATCTCGCCAGAACCCTTGGGGCGGCCAGGCTCTGATGCCGGAAGCACGCCACTCAACAACACTTTGCGGGGACGGCATGGTTTGGGTTTGCTGCCGGGAAGGCACAGCCTCAGGTTCGATCACTCCCAAGGCAACTGTCTGATTCGTGACGCGATCGATGAGTATGAACGCTCCGAGCTCCCGGTTCGTCGCATAATCGGCGACGACGAGTGGCTTGTCGAAGGCAAGCTGGACGACGCCGATCCCGTTCATATCGAGCCCATCGGCGGGAAGCGGTTCGAAACTGTGGATGTCAATAGCATGTACGAGCGCTATTACTCTCGCATTTGCGGTCGCAGAAGCCAGGTTAATGACAAAACTCCGGCCCACCGCGAGTGGCATCGCATCCATCCACAGCAGACGTGCGGTGATCGTCGTTGCAACCGGGAAGGCCTGGTCGGCCGGGGCGATGACGTCACCGCGCGACACGTCGATCTCATCTGCCAGCGTCAGCGTCACTGCCTGGCCTGCAACAGCCGTCCCCAAAAGTCCGTCGGCGGTGACGATGCTTGCAATCTGGGAACGTTGCCCGCCTGGCAACACGACGATGGCTTGCCGCTCGTGCATCACGCCACTGGCAACCGTGCCGGCGTAGCCCCGAAAATCATGGCTCGGGCGGTTCACCCATTGAACCGGGAAGCAAAAACCGGCGGTCGGGTCGGTCTTCGGGGAGATCGAGACCGTTTCCAAGTAGTCGAGCAATGCAGGGCCATCATACCACGGGGTTCGCACCGACCGGACGGTGATATTATCACCCTCGCGCGCGCAAAGGGGGATGGCGACAATCGAGACAAAGCCAAGCGATTCTGTGGCAAGACAATAATCGCGGGCAATCCGCTGATAAATCTCGCCAGAAAACCCGACCAGGTCCATCTTGTTCACGGCGAGGACAACGTGGCACACCCCCAACACCGCAACGATATACGAATGCCGAAGGGTCTGCGGCAATATACCCTTGCGGGCATCCACCAGGATGATTGCCAGATCTGCCGTTGACGCACCTGTCGCCATATTGCGCGTGTATTGTTCGTGGCCCGGCGTGTCGGCCACGATGAAAGCACGCCGACTGGTCGCAAAATACCGGTACGCAACGTCAATCGTGATGCCCTGTTCCCGCTCTGCTGACAATCCATCGATCAGCAGCGCGAAGTCGCGTTGCTGCCCTTGTGTGCCAAACCGCCGCGAGTCGCGATCCAAGGCAGAAAGCTGGTCGTCGAGAACAGCATTTGAATCGAAAAGCAGACGGCCCAACAGCGTGGATTTGCCGTCGTCGACGGAACCGCAGGTCATCACATGCAGCAGCGACGCTTTTCCGCGCCCAGCCTCACCGTCGGGAACGTCCGACGGCGCCGTCCGACGCATTGCGGCGCTCATCAGAAATAGCCTTCCTGCTTCTTCTGCTCCATGGAGGCGGAACCGTCGTAGTCAATTGCCCGGCCCTGCCGCTCGGATGTGCGGGACGTCCGCATCTCCTTGATGACGTCCGCCAATGTCGTCGCATTGCTTTCCACGGCACCGGTCAACGGATAGCACCCAAGCGTGCGAAAGCGGACCATTCTGGTTTCAACCACCTCATCGCGGCAGAGCTTCATCCGCTCATCGTCACGCATGATCAGCATCCCGTCGCGCCGTACCACCGGGCGCCACGCTGCGAAGTACAGCGGGACGACCGGAATGCGTTGCTGGGCTATGTAGTCCCACACGTCCGCCTCGGTCCAGTTCGACAAGGGGAATACGCGCAGGCTTTCCCCTGGCTTCTTGCGTGTGTTGTAGAGGTGCCACGGCTCAGGACGTTGGTTCTTCGGATCCCAACGATGCTCCGCCGACCGCAGGGAGATCACCCGCTCCTTGGCGCGTGACTTCTCTTCGTCGCGGCGTGCCCCGCCAAATGCTGCGTCGAACCGGTATTTCTCGAACGCCTGCTTCAGGGCCTGCGTCTTCATGACATCGGTGTGGAGCCGCGATCCCGAAGTGAATGGATTGATCCCCTCGCGCAGGCCATCCTCGTTCACGTGAACAATCAGGCGGCAACCGAGCTCCCGCATCCGGCGATCACGGAATTCAATCATCGCGCGGAATTTCCATGTGGTATCAATGTGCAGCACGGGGAAAGGCAAGGGCGCCGGATGAAAAGACTTCATCGCGAGGTGCAGCAGGACACAGGAGTCCTTGCCGATGGAGTAGAGCAGGACCGGGTTGTCGCACGTGGCGACAACCTCCCGAAAGATGTGTATGCTTTCAGCTTCCAGGCGCTGCAGGTGTGACAGACTGCTCAACGCATGCTGCCCGCGCGTGCAAATCGTCCGTCAGGCGTCAGGTGGAGGCCGCACTCCTTTGGCGCCTCCGCCTCCCACCACCACCGGCCGGCGCGCTCGGGTTCGTCAGGTGTCACGGCACGGGTGCAGGGAGCGCACCCGATCGATTTGAATCCGAGCTTGTGGAGCGGGCTTAGGGGGATCTCCGCCTCGGCTGCCTGCGCTTCTGTATCGGCACGCGACCAGTCGTAAAGAGGGTTGGCCTTCATAATATCATGCTCGCGAACATAGCTGACAAACTCGACACCATGGCGAACGTCGGACTGATCTGCTCGAAGCCCAGTTAGCCAACCAGATGCTCCCTGCAGGGCGCGACGCAGTGGCGCTACCTTGCGAATACCGCAGCACGCGTGACGCGCGGTGGTACTCGCGTAGAACCCGTCAATGCCTTGCGTGTTGACCAGTCGTTCGACCGCTGCGGCGTCCGGATAATAGGCGTGCACCCTGATCCCGTAGCGTTGTTCGGTTGCTGCCCAGACGTTGTACGTCTCTGGGAACAAGCGACCGGTGTCCAGCGTGACGAAACGCACGCTGACGCCTGCTAGGTGAATGAAATGCGCCAGCACCTGATCTTCCAGTCCAAAACTGGTAGTGAAAGTCAGTGTGCCTCGCACGCGTTCCTGCAGAAGGCGGAGACGTTCGACAGGCCCCAGCTTGTGGGCGGCGGCTTTCAGCTGATGCGCCAGTAACTGGTTGGACAATCCGGCCGCTGGCGTGGCCTCGGGATCCGCCTCCAGACTACTGCTGAGATTGCTTGCCACGATGATTGGACTCCGAGTGACCGCCGCTACGGATGGCAGGATAGATTCGCAGTGTGGCGTAATAATGACTAGTTGCTGCGTTGCAAGATGCGTAGCTCGTTCGAGTCATACGTCAGTCGCCCAAGTGGGCTGCAATGGGGGGGCAGCGGCCAGCGTGGACTGTGTCCAGTGGTCGTCGTTCGTTGCCCGCACCGATAAAGACTTCCGTGTTCCAGCCCGTCAGTGCCAAATTTTTGTGGATGAGTAGTAGGTGACTAGCAGAAGCTCACATCGAGCAAGACCGGCC
>JASHVB010000927.1 GCA_030039695.1 Acetobacteraceae bacterium | reverse complement strand
GGCGTAGATTCGGGCAACATGTTCGCCGGGATCGGTGCGGGACGTGAAACCACCCTGGCGGTGCTCAACGAGCCGGTCATGGTGCTGTCGTTATTTGTCGTTGCTTTGCTTGCCGGCTCAACCAATCTCGGCGTCATCTCCGCCTCGATCTTCGCTGGTCCCACGCCAGCTTTCGCCGCCACTGCGATGGCGATGGTGGCTTTCGCTTTTGCGATCTTTCTCGAGATGGGGAAGCTCCCGCTCGACCTCGTCGAAGCCGAACAGGAACTGCAGGAAGGGCCGCTCACCGAATATTCCGGGTACGCTCTCGGCCTGATCAAATGGGGGCTTTATCTCAAGCAGGCCGTGACAGCGGCGCTGTTCCTCGGCATCTTCGTTCCCATCGGTGCAGCAGCGACTGTCTCGCCCCTCCCCCTCGCTCTGGCCGCTGTCGTGCTCATCCTGAAGCTGGTGATTGTCTTTATCGCCATCGCTTTCGTCGAGAACACGATGGCGCGCACGCGGTTTCTCAGCAGCTCGCGACTGACCTTTGTCGCTGCCAGCGCCGCGCTGCTCGCCTTCGCTTTCTCGCTGGCCGGTATTTGAGCCCCATGATAGCGGTTCTTATAAGCGGGATCCTGATCCCGTTTGTCGGTGCAGCGGTCTCGCTGCTCGTGCCACAGCGTTGGGCGCGGTACATTTGTGTGAGCTCCGGCACTTTGTCCATTGTCGCTGTCTCGGTCGTCTTGGTCCATTACACGATTGAAGGCAGGCGTGGGTTCACGCAATCGATCGTCAGTGTCAGCGGCACGTCGATCTGGGGTCTGACCATCGACAATCTGAGCCTTCTGATCGGGTTCGCGGTTGGCCTCGTTGCTCTGTTTGTTTGCATCTACTCTCTTGGCTACATGAGCCTCGACAATGTTGAGCATCCGGACCAGGGCAGACCGCGCTATTTCTTCTTCATGCAAGTGTTTATTGGAGCCATGGCAGGCCTGGTCTTTTCATCGACGGTTATCGGTCAACTGTTCTTCTTCGAGATTACGGGGGCGTGCTCCTGGGGCCTTATCGGCTACTACGAGTCCGAGGAGGCGCTTGGCGGCGCCGCGAAGGCCTTGATCGTAACTCATGTTGCCTCGCTTGGTCTCTACTTCGCCGCCGCGACTCTGTACGCGAACACGGGCAGCTTCTCGCTGTCGGCGCTGAGCGCGTTGAGCGGGCCGGCGAAAACCGCGGTCCTGTTGGGGATCCTCTTTGCCGGTTGGGGAAAATCGGCTCAGTTTCCGATGCATATCTGGCTGCCGCACGCGATGGAGGCGCCGACCCCGGTCAGCGCCTACCTGCACGCCGGGTCGATGGTGAACATCGGGGTGTATATCTTTGCCCGCGCGATCTCATCGGCGGGATCGGTCCCTCACCTGGTTGGCGCGGTCGGCGCCATTATGGCGACTGTCACGCTGGTCTACGCTTTCCTGCTTTATTTTCCGCAGAAGGACCTCAAAGGGCTGCTGGTCTATTCGACGATCGCGCAGCTGGCCTATGTCTTTCTCGCGCTGTCGCTATCGACCTTCGGCTCGCCGCTGGCTTTCGACGCGGGGGTGGCTCACATCTTCAATCACGCGTTCGCAAAAAGCCTATTCTTCCTGGTCGCCGGGTCGCTGAGCTTCTCGACCGGAACACGCCTGATGCCGCTCTTGCGCGGGATCCTGACAAGGCTTCCGGTCATTGGCACCGGCTTCGGGGTCGCCGCGTTCGCGATCGCCGGTGTGCCGCCGACGGACCTCTTCTTCAGCGAATTTGCCATTTTCGCAGGCGGCTTCGCCGCCTCGCGGTTCTATCTGCCATTGCTGATCCTGGTGATCATCGCAATCGTCGAGGCCGTCGGTACCTTTGCCTGGTTCCTAAGAAAATTCGGCGAGATCGGGTTCGGCCCGCCATCGGCGGTGGTGGCTGCGGCCAAGCCGGTGCCGCTCAGCATGACGACGGCCATCGTCGCGCTCGCCGCTCTCACTTTGTGTGCCGGTTTTGCGCCCTTCGCTTGGCTCGGATAGGGGCGGGAGTTGGCAATGGCAGGCGAAAACATCATCAACGGCATCGCTGCATTGCTGATCGTCACCTCGCTCCTCGTGATCCAGGTGAAGCAGCCGAAACAAGCGGCACTGTTCTACGGCGTACAGTCGTTCGTGCTGGTTTTGGTGTTCGCCCTGCTAGCCTTTTTCTCAGGCACCGAAGAACTTTATCTTTGGGCGCTCAGCAGCTTGATTACCAAGACGATTCTGGTCCCGACGATCCTCTACCGCGCGCTGCGCCGGTTCGATCCGATCCAATCGCTGCCCGGCAGCTTCAGCCCGCCGATCGCAATCGCGCTCGCCGCCTTGGTCCTCGTGGTTTCGGCAGCCATCATCACGCCAATCCACCTTCCCGGCGCGACCGCGTTCAAGCCAGCACTGACGGTTTCGCTCGCGCACTTCTTCCTGGGCCTCGCCTGCATCATCACGCAACGGAGCATACTAAAGCAGATCTTCGGCTATTGCCTTATGGAGAACGGCTCACATCTGACCTTGGCCCTGCTCGCAAACCAGGCGCCTGAACTGGTGGAAATCGGCATTGCCACCGACGCGGTCTTCGGGGTTGCCGTGATGACGTTTCTTGCGACGCGGATCCAGGCGAAGCTGCACTCGTTCGATGACCGCAAATTGATGACGCTGAAGGGCTAGGACCATGCCGGGCTCTTGGCTGATTGGCATACTGCTCCTGACATTCCTCGCCGCCGCGGGGGCGGCGTTCGCGACGCGCGGGCTCGGGGCTGCCACGCAACGCGTCGTCGAGACAGTCAATCTCGCCGCACTCATGATTGCGCTGGTGGTGGCCGTACTGATTGTCGCCGATGTCACGCAGCAACAGCGCTTGTTCCTGCTGAGCGACTGGCTCCTAGTCGACCCGTTGGGCTGCATCTTCCTTGGGCTGATCGTGGTGGTCGGATTGCTGACCGGCCTCTATTCGATCGGCTATCTGCGGCACGACCTCGAAAGCGGAGAGATCACCGCGGTCGACCTCAGTCGATATTACGGTTTCTTCCATCTGTTTCTGTTCACGATGGCGCTGGCGGTTACCTCCAACAATATGATTATGATGTGGGTGTCTATCGAGGCGAGCACCCTTTCCTCGGTTTTTCTTGTCGGGTTTTATGGCCGAGAGACTTCGCTGGAGGCGGCATGGAAATACGTCGTGATCTGCACCGTCGGCGTCGCATTCGGCCTATACGGTACCGTGCTGGTTTTCGCCAACGCCAATGCCGTGCTCGCGAACGCGCAAACCGCCATTTTGTGGACCGAGGTGGTGAAGCACGCTGCCTCGCTCGACCGTAGTACGATCCCGATCGCCTTCGTCTTCGTGCTGATCGGTTTTGGAACGAAGGCGGGGCTTTTTCCGATGCACACGTGGCTGCCGGATGCTCATAGCGAAGCTCCGAGCCCGGCCAGTGGACTGCTGTCGGCGGCACTGCTGAACTGTGCACTTCTGGTCATTATTCGCCACTCGATGATTGCCGCACGAGCCATCGGCTCCGAATTTCCGCAAACGCTCCTGCTGATCTTCGGTGCACTGTCGATCGGCGTTGCGGCACCGCTGATTTTCGTGCAGCGCGATCTAAAGCGCCTGTTGGCCTACAGCAGTGTCGAAAATATGGGCCTCATCACGTTGGGTCTGGGTCTAGGCGGACCGCTCGGCGTCACAGCGGCACTCCTGCACGCAATCAACCATAGCCTGGCAAAGGCCCTGATGTTCTGCTGCTCCGGCAACGTTTTGATCAAATACGGTACGCGCAATCTCGACGTGATCAAGGGCCTGCTGCGGGTCGCTCCCGTGTCCGGTTTTCTTTTGATCGCCGGTGCTCTGGCGCTCGGAGGGACACCGCCCTTCAACATCTTCGTCAGCGAGTTCCTCACCGTCACGGCGGGCATAAAGGCCGGGTACACTTGGCTGATGGTGATCGCTCTGCTCCTGCTTACGGTCGTTCTCGCATCCTTTGCTCGTTTGATCGGCAGCTCAATCTTGGGACCTGCGCCAGAGGGTGTGCGAGCGGGCGATCTGCGCCTCTTGCCGTTGGCCCCGCTCGGCCTGGCGCTTGCGCTGACCTTGCTGATGGGC
>JASHVB010000926.1 GCA_030039695.1 Acetobacteraceae bacterium | reverse complement strand
CGCGTCCGGCTCGCCCGTCCTGCGCGCCGCGGCGCATAACTTCACCTGGCTGCGCGACATGCGCGCATTGGGGACTGATGCGGCGCGGTTGCGTGCCCGCGCTTTGGTTTCGGAGTGGATCAACAGGCCGCCGCCCGATCCGATCGCGCACCGCCCGGATGTGGTGGGCGCGCGCGTCGCCGCATGGCTCGGCCATTACGATTTCTTCGCCGCCACCGCCGACGACGCATTCCGTCAGCGGCTCATGGCGCGCCTGGTGTCCGACGCACGCGGCCTGTCCGCGACGTTGCCGGCGGAGGAACTGGACGCGCGCGCGCTGACCGCGCTGAAGGGCCTGATCGCGGCGGCCGTTGCACTGCCCGAACACGGGGGATTTCTCGCACGCGCGATGAAGTTCCTGCCGCATGAGATCACGCGCCAAATTCTGCCGGATGGCTGCCAGGCCGAACGCAGCCCCGCGGTACAGCTTGCCGTGTTGCAGGACCTGACCGAGATCCGCGCGCTGTTGCAGGCCGGACAGACGCAGCCGCCGCCGGCGCTGACCGGCGCGATCGAGCGGATGGCGCCAGCGTTGCGTGTTCTGCGTCACGGCGACGGCGGCCTCGCGCTGTTCAACGGCACCAAGGAGGAAACGCCGGCGCTGATCGACCTGGTGCTGACGCAGGCGGGGCGTGGCGGCCGAGGTCCCTTGTCATTGCTGGACGGCGGGTTCCAGCGCCTGCAGGCGGGCCGCAGCGTGCTGTTGGTGGACTGCGGCGCGCCACCGCCACCGGGCGTCGATCGCCATGCGCATGCCGGCACGCTATCGATGGAACTGTCGATCGGCCGCGATCGGCTGATCGTCAACTGTGGCGCGTTTCCCGCCGGTCCCGCGGAGTGGCGCGACGCGTCGCGCGCCACGGCGGCCCATTCGACGCTGGTGATCTCCGATGTGTCGAGCAGCGAACTGAAGCCGGAGGGCCTGGGCCGGCGCCCGTCCGTGGTCGAAATGCAGCGTCAGGAGGCCAACGGGGCCCATTGGCTGGAAGCCAGCCACGACGGCTGGAAGAAAGTGTTCGGCGCGGTGCATCGCCGCCGCCTCTACATGGCAGAAAGCGGCGACGACATCCGTGGCGAGGACGCGGTCGAAGCGTCATCGCCACAGCCCTATACCGTGCGCTTTCATCTGCATCCTGATGTCAACGCGAACGTGCAGCAGGACGGCGAGGCGGTGCTGTTGCGTCTGAAGAACGGCGGCGGCTGGCGCCTGCGCGCTGACGGCGCGCGCATCGGGATCGAAGAGAGTGTCTATCTCGGCGGCCCCGAACCGCGCCGCGCGGAACAGGTGGTGCTGACGGGCTACGAAGACGGCCCGCAGCAGGTGAAATGGGCGATCAGCAAGGTCGGCTAGCAGGTGTCAGTCGTCGGTCGCCCAGAGTTGCGTCCCTGACGACTGATCGTTGCCAGCCAACGACCGGATGAAAATCCTTGAGGTCACCAACGTCGATTTCTCGCTGCGGCATTTCCTGCTGCCGCTCATGCGGGCATTGCGCACGCAAGGACACGACGTGGTGGGCGTCTGCGCCGAAGGTCCGCTGCTGGAGGACGTGCGCGCCGAAGGCTTCCGCATCGTCACCGTCCCGTTCGAGCGTCGCATCTCGCCGCTCGGGCATGTGCGCGCGTATCGCGATCTCCTGACTCTGCTGCGCCAAGAGCATTTCGATCTTGTGCATGCACACATGCCGATCAGCGGCTTCCTCGCGCGTGTGGCGGCCCGCCGCGCGGGCGTGCCGCGCGTCGCCTATACCTGCCACGGTTTTCTGTTCAATCAGGACGGATCGTGGCTGCGTCGCGGTGCCGGCTTTCTGATGGAGCGCATCACCGGCCCGGTCACCGACGTCTTCATGACGGTCTCCGCGAAGGAAGCGGGCGATGCGCGCCGTCTGGGCATCCATGTCAATCCGGTGGTGGTCGGCAACGGCCGCGATCCGGCGGTATTCCATGCCGACCCGGCAGCACGCCAGCGCATTCGGGCGGACTACGGCATCCCGACAGACCGTGTCGTGGTACTCGCCGTGTCACGGTTGGTGCGCGACAAGGGCTATGCCGAACTGGCGGCGGCCATGCAGAGCGTGCGCGATGCGGATCTGTGGGTGGTCGGCGAGCGCCTGGAATCCGACCGCGGCGACGACATGCAGGCCCTGCTGCGCAACGCAGGCCTTGGCGAGCGGCTGCGATTGCTTGGCTATCGCAGCGACGTACCGGCGATCCTGGCGGCGGCCGACATTTTCGTGCTGCCGAGCTATTTCGAAGCCCTGCCGATGTCGATCATCGAGGCGATGCTGACGGGCCTGCCCGTGGTGGCGAGCGACGTCAATGGGCCGCGCGAGCAGGTGATCCCGGAGCAGACGGGCTTGCTGGTCGCACCGCGCCAGGTCGAGCCGCTGGCCAATGCGCTCGCGCGCCTCGCCGGAGATCGGGCATTGCGCACGGCGATGGGCCGGGCGGGACATGAGCGCGCCTTGCGGTACTATGACGAGGCGAAGGTTCTGGAGCACACCGTTGCGCTGCTGAGCGGTGCCTGAACCCTCTCCCGCTCCGCGCGCGACACAAGTAGTGTCTCCCCATGCGCTACATTTCCACCCGCGGGCAAGCGCCCATGCGCGATTTCGCCGGCGTGCTGCTGGCCGGCCTCGCCGATGACGGCGGGCTTTACGTGCCGGAGTCCTGGCCGCGCTTCACCCCGACCGACTGGCGGTCGATGCGCGGCCTGCCTTACCCGATGCTCGCTGCCCGCGTCATGAAGCCATTCATCGGCGACGCGGTCCCTTCCGATGTGCTGGCCGGCATCTGCCATGATGCTTACGCCGGCTTCGGCCATCCCGCCGTCGCTCCGCTGATCCAACTCGAGACCGGCCTCTTCCTGCAGGAGCTGTTTCACGGCCCCACGCTGTCGTTCAAAGACATGGCGTTGCAGGTCGCCGGCCGCCTGTTCGATCATGTCCTGGCCGCGCGTAACGAACGCATCACCATTGTCGGCGCGACCTCCGGCGACACGGGATCCGCGGCGATTGAGGCGTGCCTCGGCCGCGCGCGTGTGTCCGTCGTGTTCCTGCATCCACGCAATCGGGTCAGCGACGTGCAGCGCCGGCAGATGACGACCGTGCATGCACCGAATGTCGGCAACATCGCGGTCGAAGGTACGTTCGACGACTGTCAGGATCTGGTGAAGGCGATGTTCGCCGACACTGCGTTCCGCGACGAAATGCGCCTCTCGGCGATGAACTCGATCAACTGGGCCCGCATCGCCGCCCAGGTGCCGTATTATGTCGCGGCAGCGCTGGCGCTGGGCGCGCCAGACCGCGAAGTCGCCTTCAGCGTGCCGACCGGTAATTTTGGCAACGTGCTGTCGGCCTGGGTGGCGCGGCGCATCGGACTGCCGATCGGGCGGCTGATCGTCGCATCAAATCGCAACGACATTCTGGCGCGGTTTCTGGCGAGCAACGACATGTCGATTGCACCGGTGGAGCCGTCGCTGTCGCCGAGCATGGACATCCAGATCAGCTCCAATTTCGAGCGTGTGTTGTTTGAAATGCTGGACCGCGATCCGGTCGCGACACACGAGACGATGCGGGCGTTTCGTGCGACCGGGCGAATGCCTGTGCCGGACATGGCCTGGCGGCGGGCGCGTACCGTGTTCCATGGTTTCCGGTTGGACGATGCCGGGACGCAGGCGGAAATCCGGCGGCTATATGCCACCAATGGCTACCTGGCGGATCCGCACACCGCGATCGGCGTCGCCGCTGCGCGTGCGCTACCGCCGCCGCAGGCCGTCGTGACGGTGGCGGAAGCGACCGCGCATCCGGCGAAGTTTCCGGAGGCAACAGAGCAAGCGGTTGGCTGGCGGCCACCACTGCCGCCGCGGATGGCGGATCTCTACGACCGGACCGAGCGGTTCCTCGTGCTACCGGGCGAGTTGAGTGCGGTGGAGGCTGGCGTGCGGGCGCTGACGCGGAGGAATGCGTAATGTCATGGCCGGGCTTGTCGCGACCATCCGCGCCACCGGCGGATGCACGGACGAAGGGTGCGGCGGGTCAAACGAGGTAGCCACGACGCGCGGGCTAGCCCGGGAGTATCGCCACCGCGCGCGTCCATCCTGCCGACGCGCGATGCACTTTTACCGGAAAGCACACAACATCGAACCCATCTGCCGGCAGTTCTTCGAGGTTGTGCAATTTCTCCAGGTGCGAGTAGCCGATTTCGCGCCCGGCGCGGTGCCCTTCCCAGATCAGCGACGCATCGCCGGTCTCCGCGACCTTCCGGCGGGTGAAGGAGAATGGCGCATCCCAGCTCCATGCGTCGGTTCCCGTCAGTCGCACCCCGCGCTCCAGCAGCCACATCGTCGCGGCCTTGCCCATGCCGCAGCCTGAATCGACGTAGTCGTCCTGGCCGTATTTCGCGCCGGCCGCGGTGTTTACGACGACGATCTCCAGCGGCCGTAGTCGGTGGCCGATCCGCTGTAACTCCGCTTCCACATCACCGGGTGTGGCGACGTAGCCGTCGGGCAGATGGCGGAAGTCCAGCTTCACGCCAGGCTGGAAGCACCATTCCAGCGGCACTTCATCGATCCGCCAGGACGGTTCGCCGCCCGGCCTGAGAGCATGGTTCATGGTGGAGAAAAAATGGTACGGCGCGTCGAGATGCGTGCCGTTGTGGGTGCTGATTGTTACCTTCTCTACCGCTGCATATTCGCCGTCGGGAAGCTGATCGACACGGACGCCCATGTACTCGGCCATCGCGGGCGCGGTCGCGTGGTGATCCATGTATTCGATCTGTGGCAGCATGTGCGGCGGATCGCTTTTAATGCCGGACCTCAAGGGCGAGGAAATATCGATCAGGCGACGGGGCATGCTGTGTCTCCTGCAGCGCGTCCGCTTCGCGCGAGAGGGGGGCGGGCGCAACGCCCCGAGGCGAAGGGCGTAACGCACCGGGGTTATCGTGCGACCCGCCCCGCAGCCGCGGCGCTTGGTGTCTCGACCACTCCTGCGAGCGGGAAAGGTTCTCTTGTGGCTACTCGGCGGCGAGCTTCGTGGGGTCCGCGCCGACCCGGCCCGACTCACCAGGCGCCGCGCGGGCCAGCCGGAAGTCGTAGTGCACCGCCTTCAACGCCTTGATCGGCGAATTCGGATCATCCTTCGCACCCACCACCAGCGATCCCGACACGCCGAACACGGTATCCGAGTCAATGTGCTCATCATCGCCGAAGTAAAGCGCTGTCACCAGCTCGCGGAATCCGTCGCCGCCGATCAGGAAATGGATATGGGACGGTCGGAATCCATGCCGGTTCTGCTGGCGCACCAACTCACCGACCGGCCCATCCATCGGGATGGAATAACCCAGCGGCCGCACGGTCCGGAACCAGTAATGTCCCTGCGTGTCGCTGCGGAAATTCGCCCGCAGATCCATGCCGCTCTCGCCCAGCGTCTGCAGGTCGTAGAGCCCATGCTCGCTGGTCTGCCATACCTGGATCAGCGCATTTGGGATCGGCTGCCCGCTGTTGTCGGTGATGCGCCCATAGACGACGATCTCGGGCACCGACGGATTCTTGACGATACTGTCGCCCAACTGCAGTTCCGGTGCGCCCTCGCGATAGAACGGCCCCAGCAGGCTGCTCTGCGAGCCCAGTTCACGCGCCTTCTTGTCGTGCAGCGCGTTCACCACCGCGCTGACGCCGAGCACGTCGGACAGCAGGATGAACTCCTGCCGCACCGGCGTGCACGCCTTGCCCACGGCAGTGAGGAAGCCGATCCCCGCCAGCCACTCTTCGGGTGTCAAATTCACATCACGGGCGAACGCGTGCAGATGCCGCACCGCGGCATCGGCGATCTGCTTGAAACGCGGATTCGGCGTGGCGGCCATTTGCGCCAGGGCGGCTTCGGTGGCGCTGAACTCGTCCAGGTCCTGCATGGGGCGCTCCTAGCGGTTGTCGAACAGCGATTATATCGTGGAAACCCTCTCCCGCGAAATCGGGGGCTGGTCTAGGTTCCGCACCAACCAGTCAATGGGAGGATCGAGATGCTGGGGAAATGTCTGGCCGGGACCGCTTTGGCCGCGGGCGTGGTACTGGGCGCGCTGGCGCCGGCGAAAGCAGCGGATCAGCCGCCGATCACCATCGGGTTCGGCATGGCGCTGACCGGCGGCTTGGCACCGAATGGCAAAGCCGCGCTCCTGGCGATGAAAATCTGGCAGCATCAGGTCAACGCCCACGGCGGGTTGCTCGGCCGCCAAGTGAAGCTGGACTATTACGACGACCAGTCCAATCCCTCCACCATTCCAGGTCTCTACACCAAGCTGCTCGATGTCGATCACGTCGACGTGGTCGTCAGCGGCTACGGGACCAACATGATCGCGCCGGCGATGCCGATCATCATGCAACACAAGGCGACCTTCCTCAGCCTGTTCGGCCTCGCGGTGAACACAGAGTTCAACTACGACCGGTACTTCTCGTTTGTGCCAACCGGTGGGCCGGATCCGAAGTCGACCTTCTCGGCCCCGTTCTTTGCCGTCGCAATGCAGCGGCAACCGAAGCCGAAGACGCTGGCCATCGTCGGCGCAGATGCGGAGTTCGCGCACAATGCCATGGATGGGGCGATGCCGATCGCCAAAAAGGACGGACTGACGATCGTCTACAACCAGACTTATCCGCCGAGCACGGCGGATTATACGCCGATTATCCGCGCCATTCAGGCGACGCATCCCGACCTGGTGCTGGTCTGCTCCTATCCGCCCGACTCCGTAGGCATGGTGCGCGCCGCACACGAGGTCGGCCTGAAGGCGGAAATGTTTGGCGGCGGCATGGTCGGGTTGCAGAGCACGCCGATCAAGGCACAGCTGGGCCCGCTGTTGAACGGTATCGTTGATTACGATTTCTGGCTTCCGTGGATCAAGTCGGCTACGCCCGAAGCCAAGGCATTCCTCAACGAGTACCAGAAGGAAGCCAAGTCCGCCGGCGTTGACCCACTTGGCTTCTATCTGCCTCCGTTCGCCTATGGCTACATGCAGGTGCTGCAGCAAGCCGTAGAGGGGACCAAGAGCCTCGATCAGGCAAAGCTCGCGGATTACCTGCGCACGCACACGTTCAAGACCATCGTCGGAGACATCAAGTTCGGCCCGAACGGCGAGTGGGCCCACCCACGCGTTCTGGAAGTGCAATGGCAGAACGTGAAGGGGAACGACGTCGAGCAATTCAACGATCCGAAGACGGAAGTCGTGCTGTGGCCGGATTTGGAGAAGAGCGGCAACATCGAATACCCGTACACCGGGAAGTGACGCGTTACCTGTCCCGCGTAGCGGGAGAGGTCGGGGCCTCGGCGCCGGGTGGGGGTGGTGTGGTTCTGCCCCCGCCCTCCGCACGGCGTGCGCCTCGTGCCGCGACCTCTTCTGCGAACCGAGAGCGGATCGTTTATGCCCCCAGATAGAATTGACGGATCAGCTCGTTGTTGTTCAGTTCGTCCGCCGAGCCGCCCTCGAATTCGATCCGTCCGTGCACGATCACGTACCCGCGGTCGGCAATCCGTATCGCTTGCGTAAAATTCTGCTCCGCCATCAAGACCGTCAGTCGGTAGCTGTCCTTCAGCTCCTTGATCTTGTCGATCGTTCGGCTGACGAGCAGCGGTGCCAGGCCGACACTCGGCTCATCGATCAGCAGCATCCGCGGCGCCGTCATCAGCGCGCGCCCCAGCGCCAGCATCTGCTGCTCTCCGCCGCTCATGCTGCCCGCCAATTGACGCCGCCGTTCCGCGAGACGGGGAAAAGCCTCAAAGCAGAATTCGAGGTTTCGTGCGATCTCCGGTCGTGCGGCACGCCGGAATGCACCCATCAGCAGATTCTCGGTCACCGTCAGGCGCGGAAACAGCCGCCGCCCTTCCGGGACGACGCCGATGCCGAGATCGACAATGTCCTCGGTCGTCATCCCCGCGAGCTCATGGGTCGTGCCGTCGATCACCAGCGCGATGCTGCCCGCGCTCGGCCGCACCATCCCGAGCACGCATTTCATCAGCGTCGACTTGCCGTTGCCGTTGGTCCCGAGCAGCGCCACGGTTTCGCCTTCGCGCACCGCCAGTGACACGTCGTGCAGGACACGGACCGCGCCGTAGCCGGCGTCCAGCCCGGAGATTCTGAGGCTAGCTGCCAAGATACGCCTGCACCACATCCGGCTGGCGTACCACCGCCTGCGGATCGCCGTCGGCGATCTTGCGCCCGGCCACCAGCACCACCAGGCGCTGCGAAAATGCCAGCACCGCCCGCATGATGTGCTCGATCATGATGATCGTCACGCCTTGCCCGTTCAACTGCATCAGCAGTGCCAGGATGTCGTCCACTTCGCCGTGCGACAGCCCGGCCATCGCTTCGTCGGCGATCAACAATTGCGGCTCGGCCGCCATGGCGCGCGCCAGTTCCAGCTTACGCATTTCGATCTGCGTCAGGTCACGCGGCAAATGGTCGGCCTTTCCGGCGAGGCCCACCATGCGCAGCAGATCGCCACAACGGCGAGCCGGATCGGCCACAGCGCGTCCGTGCCGCGCGTTCACCGTATAGAGGATTGGTACGCGCAGATTCTCAGCCAGCGTCATGCTGCTGAACGGTCGCGGCAACTGAAAGCTCCGCCCCAGCCCACGGCGCGTGCGCTCATGCGCCGTCAGGCCGGCGAGCGTGCGGCCGTCGAATCGGACCTCACCGGTCTCGTGCCGTAGCGTGCCGCAGATGCAATTGACCAACGTGCTTTTGCCTGAACCGTTCGGACCGATCAGCCCGACGCGCTCACCCGCGGCGACGCAGAGCTCGATGTCGGCCAGTGCGACGAAGCCGCCGAAGCGCTTGCCGAGACCGGAGACCTGAAGCAGCGCGGCGTCGCTCATCGGGCCCGCCATGGGCGGAACAATCGTGGCGTGGACCGGGCACGCGGGCTGAACCAGCCGATGATGCCGTTCGGCGCCGCCACGACGAAACCCACGAGCATCAGGCCGACGATCAGCAGTGACAGCGCCGACGAAATCGTCACGGTCGCAAGCTGCTGCAGCGTGCCGAGCAGCACCGCGCCGATCACCGGTCCAAGCCAGCTCGACGTACCGCCGATCAACGGCATGGCAATGGTGTTCACCGCGTAGCTCAGGCTGAAGCCTGACGATGGATCGAGATACGTGACGTAATAGGGCAGCGGCGCGCCGGCCATACCCATGAAACCGCCGGACAACGCGGTCGCCAGCAGCTTCAGGCGCAACGTCGGCACGCCGGATGCCTCCGCCGCCAGCTCATCGTCGCGGATCGTCGCGAATCCGACGCCGAGCCGCGAGTGCTCGATCGCCCGTGCCGTTGCCACCACGATGATCGACAGAGCCAGCATGACCAGGCAGAGATACTGGACGTAATCGATGTGCAGGATCGGCGCCTGCATCGGCCGCAGCACGTAGGCGCCGCGCGAGCCGCCGACATAGCTCCAGTTGGTCACCAAAGTCTGCGTGACCACGGCCATCGCCAGCGTGGCGATGCCAAAGAACGTGCCGCGCAGGCGCAGCGTCAGATAGCCGGTGCCCAGCCCGATCAGGCCGGAGATAAGCCCGCCGGCCAGAATGTCGACCGGGACCGGCGGCGACCACAGCTTGTGCAGCACCACCGTGGTGTAGGCGCCAACGGCAAAAAACGCGGCGACACCGAAATTCACGTACCCGGTATAACCGCCCAGGATGTTCCAGGCGGTCGCCAGCACGATGTACTGCAGCACCACGTAGCCGGCGAAATAGACATAAGCGTTGTCGATGAGGTGTGCGACCACGCAAACGACGGCGGACACGACGACCAGCTTCAGGACGAAGGCGACATTGGCCATACTCATGCCCGCCCGAAAATGCCGCTCGGGCGGATTGCCAGGGTCAGCAGCAGCACGCCAAACGATACCGCCGGCGCCCATGACGGGCCATAGAACGTTGCAGTCAGGTTCTCGGCGACGCCCAGAACCATCGCCGCCACCAGCACGCCGCTGAAGCTGCCCAGTCCGCCAAGCACGACGATCGCGAAGACGCGGCCGATATAGTCGCGGCCGACGGAAGGCTCAACCGGCTGGATGATGATCAACACCGCGCCGGCGACCGAGGCGGTGGCGATCGACAGGCCAAATGCGACGCGCTTGATGCGGCTCGGATTGGCAGCCATCAGTCGCAGCGCCTGCGGGTCCTGTGCCACCGCCTGCACCGCACGGCCGACAAACGTGCGCGACAGGAAAAGCTGCAGCACACCCATCATCACCAGCGCGACGACGCAGGGCACGAGCAATCGCAGCGGGAACTCGATGACACCGAGATACAGGCTGGGGCCGATATACGGGGCTTCGACCAGGCGGTAATCGACGCCGAATACCAGCACCAATGTTACCTCGGTAATGAACAACAGCCCGAAGAAGAACGACAGGCCGCGCAGCGACGTCTCGCCGCGACGTTCGAAGGAGACGTCATAGATCGTGTAGATCGCAACGCCCAGCAGGTAGAAGGCGGGGATCGCCAGGATCGAGGCGAGGATCGGATCCATGCCCCACCATTGGTTGGCGATGTAGGCAATATAGGAGCCGAGGATGATAAAGGCCGGATGCGCGATGTTGACGATGTCGAGCATCCCGAAGGAAATCGCCACGCCAACGGAAACCGCGGCATAGAACCCGCCAAGAAGCATACCGGACACCAGCGCGTTGCCCAGTAGATTGAGCGACAGATCCATTTTGTTTCACATGTGACGTTTCCGCCCAGCAATCTGACGGAAGCGGGCGTGCTTGGCTAGAGCGGTGGCGCGTCGGTTACCGAATTCTCAGTTGTTGCGCCGGTAAGTCGGATGCACCGTCAGAGAGGCGGATAGTGGGACCTGCTCGGCGATCGATCCCGGATTGCACCGCAATAGCGGAGAATGACGGCGCGCCTACGCCTTCGGTAGCGTCACCCCGACCATGTCGCCTTCACGCACGATCGACGCCAGCCTCTCCTCGCCCCAGCCCTCGGTCCCGTCCGGCCGTCGTGGAAGGACCATCCAGCGATAATCGGCGGTCGAATCGACGACCCGGATCCGCACGCCTGCCGCCAAGACGGTGCCCCATTCCGCCAGCAGCCCGCGCGGATCGCGCACCGCGCGGGCCCGATAGGCGGCGGACTTGTACCAGAACGGCGGGTACCCAAGCACCGCGCGCGGATAGCAACTGCAGAGCGTGCAGACGACGAGGTTATGCACGCTCGCGGTGTTCTCCAGCACGCCGAGCGGCGGCATGCCGCGCATCGGAATGCCGAGTTCTTCGGCTGCTTTGGATCCATCCTCCAGCAGCCGAACGCGGTACGCGGGATCGGTCCACGCCTTTGCCACCATACGCGCGCCCTGACCGGGATTGGCGCTGTCGGTGATGGCAATGCGTTCGGCGATCTCCGCCGCCGAGGCGATGCCCTTGGCAGTCAGTAAATTGCGAACAGCATTCAGCAGCTGATCACTGTCGGCTTCGAGAAGGTTCATCTGTGGTTTCGGGCGCCAGCCCGATCCTCCTGCGTCATGGCCGGCTCGGTTCCGATTTGCCCGCGGATCGACCGGTGACTGCTGCCAATGCTTCTTCGGGCCTTGAGCAACCGGGGACGGGCCGAGGCGCGCAGGCTCGACCCGCGCGCCCAACCGCTGCCGCACGGGATGGGGCGAATGTTTTCTCGCTCGCTACTCGGCAGCCGGTTCCAGCCAGTGTTCATAGATCTCCACCAGCAACTCGTCCTCTGCTCTGCCTTCCTGCCAGATCGCGGGCTGGTCGAACCGCACATGATACAGCGGGCGGACCGGTGCCGGCCGCGCGAATGCCAAGTCCTCAGGGTTGGGGAAGGCGCCAAGCTGCCGCACCACGGTGCCCGGCATGCCGCGCACATAGTGGGGTGTGCGAATATGCACCGGACCGCGCGTCTCGGGCCAATCATCCTTCACCCGCACACGTGCGCCGGCTGCGAACATCACTCGGCCTCCAGCGCGGCGCGCAGTTCGGCTTCAGTGATGACACCCTTGCGCAGCAGGTTGTCGGCAATGGAGCGGATCCAGCGGTGGTAATAGCTCAGTCGGTGATATTCTGCCTCCGGGATCGCCTCGATGCCACGGCGAAGCTCATCGACGGTCATCACGCCCTTCGCCCCGAGGATGCCGCGGATCGCGTCGACCTCCTTGTCGAAATCAGTCAGGACGTGCGGCTCGGTGTCCACCGGCTCGCACATGAACTTGGCGGCGCCGCCCAGATCGTGGTGGGCGCGGGGCACATTCTTGTCCATGAGCGCAGACCATACCCCGCGCTGATCGCGGCGCAAATCAAGGATGCACGGGCTCGTCTGGCAGCGTGCCCCAGAACTGGGCGCGCTTCAGGTAGCCGCCATAGTCGCCAACCCGTACCCGGCACCATGCCGACCCGGCCTGGCACGAACGCAGTTGGCCGATCACGCCGACCTTCAGGATGGCAACCGGCGAGGCCTCGTCACGCGGATCAGAGCGTAGTGTCGCATCCGCGCCCTGCACGATGAACGTGCGGTGCCCGACCAGTGTCGCTTCATGCATCCAGCCTCGCGCGCCGTCCGGCGTTTCAACCAGGCGCCAGACCTCGAACTCGCGCAGAATCTCCACCGGCAGGTCGCGCCGTTTGTAGACCCATTCGATTGGGTAACGAAATCCCGGTCCCTTGCGCATGTTCACATCGTCCGTGCGCAGCGCGACGAAGCGCGGGATCGGCAGTCCGGTGACCGAGCCCTTATTGGCCTCCTGCGTAGCCGGAGGCGGCGATTGCCCGGACGTGGCGGACGCCGCGGGCGGTTTTTCCGGCTGGGACCGGCCGCTGGGCCGAATGACTGGCGTCGGCGGCTGGCTGATCGCCGGCGGCGGCTCGGGTGGCAGCGGCAACGGCAACGGCGCGGTCCTCGCCCACGCGCGGGCCGGCATCAGCACAGAGGCGATCAGCAATGCCTTCCAGGCCAACCGTGCAAGGCTGGCCGGATTTGGGCCAGACACGCCGGTACGCGGCACTCAGTGGTGCCGGATGCGCCGGACAACCTTGCGCGCCGGCGCCTCTTCGCGACAGACGCTCAGCGATGCCGGCATCAAGTCCTGGCCGGCGGCGAATGCCGGCAGCTCGCTGCCGCCCTGTAGCGCCATGACCTCACCGAAGATCATTCCGTTATGAGGACAGAATTCGCTGCCCAGGCGGGTGCCCTCGTCGGAATGCGCGTTCGCCAGGTCGGTGACGAACTCGTCATGCGCGGCCTGTCCATGGGCGCCGTAATGCCTCTTGAACCAGGCGCTGACATCACGCTCGTTCGCCATCAGTTCCGGCCGGTAGCGCTCGATGAACGCGTTATACGCTGTGTCATACGAGCATCCCGTCGCGAGGACCATCACTTCGCTGCGCAGCGCCTGCAGCTCGAACATGCCGCGCTCCGTCGGCGTCAGGCACGACATGCTCTGGGCCTGTGCCTGTTGGGCGGTGAAGGTAGCCAGGGCGGTCATGCAGAGAAGCAGGCGGCGCATCAGTGACTCCATGCGGTGGTCTCGACTCAGCATCCGGCACAACAGGCCGAGCGGCAAGTATTTTTGCCGCCACGCGGCCGCGGCTGACGCAAGTGGTGCGGTTTGCTACAGCGACCGGTGGGGATGGCGGGGTCGAGGTGGAGTGGGGCGAGCGCATCGCGGTCGGCAGCATCGGCATCGGTGTCGCCGTACTGATCCTGAAAGGGGCGGCCTGGTGGATCACCGGCAGCGCCGCGCCGTTTTCTGACGCATTCGAGCCGCCCGAGAAGGCGAAGCAGTATGGCGTCCCGGTGGTTTGAAACAAGGCGCCTCCGCGCGGGCGGAGCCGATGGTGGCGCATCGGCGCCGAGCATGAGGCGCCAACCGCCGCCCCCCTTGTCTGCTTCTCCGTGCGGGACGCAAGCACGGGTTCCGTCTTCCAGCAGCCTCTCCCGCCGGTTCGCGGCGCATCGATGCGCGGCGCACCTCGACCCTGCTCCGCGGGCGCGGGTTCCTGCTGCTCGCGCTCGTCCTCGTCGCGTCACCCGCGTTCGCTGCCACGCGGGTCGTATCGCTGAACCTTTGCGCCG
>JASHVB010000925.1 GCA_030039695.1 Acetobacteraceae bacterium | reverse complement strand
AAGAACCCCATGAGATGTCCCCGCCGATTGACCCGCTCCCGCGCAAGCTCCTGGCCCAACTGCTCGGCGCAACCATACGCGGCAAGGCGTGTGAGCTTGCGCCGGAGCGTCTTGACTTCCGGCGCCCGGTCGAGCCCCAAAAGCCGGCCCAACGCGGCGGGGTCTCTCTCCTTCAGATGCTCGGGCCGCTTGACGCGCAGCAGCGCCATGAGCAGGAGCGTCAGCAACGTGTTGCGCAGGCCGTAAAACGCCGGACCGACATCGCCGTAAAGCTTGCGACTGATCCGAAACACTCCGCTCGCCATCAGGCAGGGGAGAGCAACCAGGACGCCAAGACCGGCAACTGTCCCGTCGCCAAACAGCGGTGCCGCATCATCGAGCAGCCCCAGATGGGCGAGCTGCCGATCAAAGCTCCGATCACTCGGGTCGTGGTCGAGGCTGATCGGAACCGGCTCATTGTCATCTGCAGGCGCGACACTCGGATCGCAGTCGTCAGCATTGCTCGCAGCGGATGCGCCAGCGTCCGTATCATCACCGCCCGATGTTGCAGACGCCACGCGCGTCGTCGGTGGCTTCAAGTCTGCGGCGCTTGCAGTCAACGCAAGTTGCGCAGACCCGGCGCGCTGTGAAGGTCCGACCAACTTGCGGACGGCGTTCTCACTGACACCAAGCCGATGCGCGATCGCCCGGTTGCTCATGCCCTGGCTTTTCAGGGTCGCAATACTGCACAGACGCTTCCCGGAGATACGCCGCCGTCCGGGGCGCCAGCCCGCATCCTGCGCAAGAGCTGCCATCCCACCCCGCGCGTAGCGTCTTTGATACCGTCGCACAGTGCGCACCGATCGATCAAACGCCCGCGCCACGTCCGTCTGCTGCGCGAAGCCGGAATCCACCAGGAACACCATCGCATAAGCCTCCGCGATCATATCCTGAGCGCAATAATGATGCACCGGTAGTCCGCCAACCACGATCACGCGCTGGTCTGCCTCGATCCGCAAGCTGCATCGCACATTGATGATGATATTGTTTGACGGCGCCGGCGAGGCCAGCGCCAAGCTTTGTTGAGCGCTCATGCGCCACACTGAAGCGGACAGGTTTGAGTCCGCACCAGCCCCGCTCAAAATCCTTATCTATCAGGCGTCTATGCCACCGCTGGCAAAAAAACCGGACAGGTATTGGTGCGCACCCTGGTCGCAGAAAAAGCCTGCGATTTCAGTGCCTCACAGAGGGTATGTCAGGAGGTCTGAAGTTGCAACGAGGCGCGCCTGCAGGCAGAAGCCGAAATGGGCACGGTAACGTAACGGCAGCTTGAGCGAAGCGCAATTCGATGCGGCCGAATGCAGCAATTTTCTGGGTGTTAGTGCTCGCTGTGGCGGGCTGTGCCGCGACCGCTGCGTCGCCCGCTCCCCGGTCCAAGCATGCCACCGAAGCAGAACTCGCGGGAATCGGAGTGATTCTCGTTATACACTGGGAGCGGCCTGAGGGCTCACCGGCGGTGCGGATGCTGTTTCGTGAATGTGTCGGCAGCGCGGCCGCTGACGTCGAATCTATCGTCCGGGCCCGGGACGGCGCAACGATCGCTATCGTACCGTCGGCCATACAACGCCTACGACGAGGCGATCGCGTCAGGATTGCGCGCCGTACACCCCCTGCGATCGAACCGAAATTGTACTCGGCAGCGGGATAGGCTATCAGGCGCGCGCCTATGCCGCTGACTTTGCACGCCCAGCGCAAGGAGCGCTGGCCTCGCGCTTCGCGCCGACATTTCACTGGCTGCGCGCGACTGGCTGGTGATGGACGACGTAGCGCGCGGTGTGCTGCTTTGGCCGATACTGACCAGCGTGTCATGGTCGGTGCGCGCGACCTCCATTCCGCCCCCCTGTTCCACAACAGGATCCACAAGCATCTGCTATTCTGGTCACGGTCATTGGTGCATTGGGGACTTCTGAGTGCGCTCGTCACCTAGACCTTAACCACCGTCGCCAACGCTGGGTCGATCATCCGCGGCGTACCCGTGCCCTTCTGTGACTGTGCCATCTGTACGGTGATCCACAGCTAAGGGTGCTGGCACAGCATTTCGTCATCATTATCTTTGTCTACATCATTATCGTTGTCTACCGCTGATTGCTGATATCGCGGGGGTGCTGCGCAGTCCTGCGCTGCCGCGCCTCATCCTATGCGTGATTGGTTCAATGGTGTTGACAATATTGTGCGGCTCAATTGGCTCATGGTTTTGGGACATTCAGTCGATCGTGAAAAGTGTGATACAGATTGGGTGTTTTTTGACATCGGTAACGTGGAAGCCAACAAACTGGCTACGCGCGTGAAGTCGCTGCCACGGAATCCATTGTTTGATCCGGCGCAAATCATGTGTCCACGGACGCTCGGCATGATGCTTGGCCTGCACGAGCCGGCAACGGCGCTCCTTTTCACCGCGGTCGTGTGCGGCATGGCCCCGGTGTCTTAGGTCCGAGCGTGCAGCCGTATGGCGCTCTAGCTCTGACCATGCCGACGTCGGAAGCTCTGACCGACGAGGGATCGGTGTGAGTACCGCTCTATGACGGTACTGCCCGCAGCGTGGAAAAGACCGTGATCGCGGCGGCGAGATCCTGGTGTCGTCGTCACGGTTGACTGAGTTCATCCGCGCCCGGCGCGCCCGAGTTTAGTGTCCGGATCCGGGGCCACATTGATACGGATGAGCTGTCGGACGCGGTGCTGCGTGCATGTCTGGGACCGGACGCCGCGCTGCCACTGCTGAACCACCCCGCAATCACAATCGGCGGTCAGTCTCGTCGCGCATCAGATCGCAACGATTTGTCCTGCCTCCACGGCCGACAGAAAGGTCGTGACGCCCGCTACCTCGACCCCTGCCATGAGCTGCGCAGGGTCCAGCCCCTCGGCGCGCAGTCCTGCTTCGCAGGCAATCATCCGCACGCTCAGCTCGCGCGATGCTTCGCGTAGCTCGTCCAGCCCGGCCACACCGGCCGCGCGTACCCGCGCATCACGCGCTGTGTCGGTGAGGCCTGACCAGTCGGAGAACAGCGCGTGGCAGCCGGCGTTCGTGGCGAACAGAATGACGTTGCGTCCTAACGCGGCCGCACCAGAAGCCAGAACGAACGCGTAGTGCGCGCGGTCATGCGCGCCTGACAGGAGCAGGATGCCAAGCGGCTCAGAGGGCACAGACTGGAGCCGCCGCGTCGGCGTGCGCGGACAGGTCGTGGATCGTCGCTTGCGGCCCGCACAACGCGCAATCGGGGTCACGCGGCAGCTTAACAGTGCGGAACCGCGTCGCCAGCGCATCCCATACCAGGAGCCTGCCAGCCAGCGTTTCGCCGACGCCGAGAACCTCTTTGAGCACTTCGGTGGCCTGCAACGTGCCCATCACGCCGGTGACAGCGCCCAGCACGCCCGCCTCACTGCAGGTCGGCACCAGACCGGGCGGCGGCGGTTCCGGATAGAGGCAACGATAGCACGGGCTGCCTTGGTGCGGCTTGAATACAGAAAGCTGGCCGTCGAAGCGCAGCACCGCTGCGGACACCAGCGTGCGACGCGCCAGCACGCAGGCATCCGCCGTCAGGAAGCGGGTGGGGAAATTATCAGTGCCATCGCAAACGATGTCATATCGCGATACCAAGTCCAGCGCGTTGTCGGCGGTCAGTCGCGTGGCGTGGATTTCGAATTGCACCTCGGGGTTGATCGCGTACGCGCTGGCGGCAGCAGATTCCGCTTTCGGCCGACCCACGCCCGCCGTGGTGTGGGCGATCTGGCGTTGCAGGTTGGACAGCTCCACCGTGTCGTGATCGACGATCCCGATGGTGCCGATGCCGGCCGCGGCCAGATACAGCACCAGTGGCGAACCCAAGCCGCCGGCACCGACGAGCAGCACACGCGCAGCCTTCAGCTTCGCTTGGCCGGTGCCGCCGACCTCTGCCAACAGGATATGGCGCGAGTAGCGTCGGATTTCGTCTTCGGTGAAATCGAGGTCCATAACCGCAACATATGGTGGGGACCACGGACGGGCAAAGGGGTGAACTTCTCGCCCCGCTGGCTTGCAGGCAGCGATGTCCGACAGCCTCTGGTTGCAGAGATCCCCGTCCTTTAGCGCGGGGAAGGCGTTGAATGGCTGAGAGTCCTTGGCTCCGCCTGCCGCCAACTGGAGCGCGCTGCGCCACATGTTCCTCGGCTGTGTGGGTCGGTGCTGGGGATCAGCCCTTCGAATGAAGGTATCAATCTCGCCGGCGCGCCGGCACGGCGCTATGCACTGGTGCTCGCGCCGCTCATTCTGCGGCAAGCAACCGGCGGTGCCACACCGCGGTTCGTGGTCTTGATCGGAACTGGTATGTCTGAAGCCTCCGAATCGCTGGCGAAAGAAGACTGCTCGCGCGGCCATGTCTTGGCCAAGGCTGCAGCGGCTGCCGGGGTCCCGATCCGCGTCGCGCTTGTCAGAGCAGAGGCGCACTACGTTGCTCCGCCCGCTCCGGTCCCACGGCCATAGCGATGCACGTGCAGTTTCTCTGTCGTCACCATCCCGCTGCCAATCATGCTGTCGACGATCGGCAGGAATTTTTCGATCTTATCGTCGGTATCGACGATTTCCACCAGAATCGGCAGATCCTCCGTCTGGCGAAGGATGATTCGGTGCTCCTCGCTCGCCGGACCAAATGACAGGATGCCTCGCGTCACCATGGCTCCGGCCATTCCGAGTGTGCGCGCGCGCAGCACAATCTGTTCGTAAAGTGGCCGCCCCTCATAGGTATCGTCGTGACCGATGAAGATGCGCAGCAGCGTGGCATCACAGGGCGCTTGCATGGGCGGGTACTCCTTGGACAGAACCGGCAGTGTATCGCCTCGGCCATCGAACAGAAGCCGGACGGATGAAGGTTGCCGAATCAGTGGTGGCGCCGCATGAGGGGGGCGTCGCCTTACGTCGCCACGGGAGAACGATGCCGACAATTCGCGTCTGTATGTTTCTGGCCGCCCTTGCCACCGTCGCTGGCTGTGCGTCACGGCCGCCAAAGTCAACAAGGCCGCCCGCTGCGCCGCCGCCCGCTGCGGCGAGGATCGACGGCATTTACCGTGGCACCAGCACACGCTTCCAGGCCGACAGCCAAACCTGCCCGCATCCGGGGCTGGTCACATTGTATGTGCAGGACCGGAAGTTCTACTACCATTGGGATTATCGCACCTGGGTTAATTCCGTCATCGATCCGGACGGGACTGTGCAGGGACAGGCCGACCGGATCACGCTGGTCGGCAAGAAGCATGGCACGACGTTGGAAGGCGATGTGACCAACGGCCTGTGCGGGCTGCATTTCACCACGCGGTGGCACGACTTCTGATTCCGATGGAACGGGGCCGATGATCGGGCGTTCTTGGTGTCCAATCCCGGAGAGGATGCATCGTATGCGGACACTAATTGCATTGGCTGTGCTGACGCTTTGTTTTGGGGCCGGGATCGCGCCGGTTCCCGCCCATGCCAAAGGTTGCCTGAAGGGTGCCGCGTTTGGTGGCGTAGTCGGCCACGTGGCCGATCATCATGGCGTGACCGGTGCGGGAGTTGGCTGCGCGGTTGGCCACCATGAGGCGAACAAGCAGCAGCCAACAAAAAACGATATGTCATCAGACAAGCAGAACCATTCCTGAGCTGCGTGTCTTTGCGAGGCCCGAAGAGCCGAAGCAATCCAATTATCATTGGGCGACATACG
>JASHVB010000924.1 GCA_030039695.1 Acetobacteraceae bacterium | reverse complement strand
AAATTTCTCTGGCAATAGGGGAACCAGCCACAGCCGACATTCAATGCAACGCGGCGCCGACAGGCGTGCGGGCGCGCCGAAAGCACGGTCCGTTGAGCGGCGTTCCTTCGAAGCCAACCGCCTCCAACTCTGTGGGAGTTGACCTGACCGACCGGCTTGGTCGCAAGCGTCGAACTAGATTGTTACCGAAGAAGCAGCTCAAGAAGACTCAGTCTGGCTGCGTTGATAAAGCGGTCAGACTCTCCGTTCGTCAGAATGACCACGCCAGCCTGGGAAGATGGCGCCAGAGCGATCGTAGCACGGAATCCGGGATTCGCGCCGTTATGGTAAACAAGGTGCAGGCCGCGAACCTCCGCGACGAACCAGCCAAGCGCATAGTGCAGGTTCTGAATACGAGCGACCGGCGTCCAGTCCGATCCCACGGCGATCTCCGGGCGATGCAATTCCGCCATCATTTGTGCGGAGATCACCCGATCCCCAGACATCGTTCCATCGCCAAGTTGCAAAAGCGCGTAGCGCGCCATTTCGCTGATGCTGGCGTCGATGCCGCCCGCAGGTCCCAAGGCCTGCAAGTACTGGAGTCGGCCCCAAGGTACCGGCACGTCGCCGAAGACCGCTTCATGCCGATACGGTTGGGCTCGATCGGGCGTCTGTTGCAGTCCCAGAGGCCCGAATGAGGCTGTGGTCATCCCGAGTGGTACAAAGATGTGCGTCCGCGTGTACGCCTCCCAGGATTGACCGGTGATCCGTTCGAGGACGCAAGCTGCGAGCACGACGCACCGGCTACAGTACTGAAACCGCGTCCCTGGTTGAGCGGTGATTGGCATCGTTGCGAACTCGCTGACGATTCCCTGGCGAGTCGGCGGCACCTGTGGATCCCATTGCTCGTCCGGAGGAAGGCCGCTGCTATGGGATAGCAACTCCCGTAACGTCACCGCTTGCGCAGCTCGCGGATCGCTCAGCCGCAAATCGGGAATGTATTTGATGACTGGCGTGTCCAAATCGACCTGATGCTGATCCGCTAACTGAGCGATGCCGAGCGCGGTAAATGACTTCGATATCGAGCCGATGTTGAACAGCGTTGCTGTGGTGACAGGGGCATGTGTCGCTAAATCTCGCAAACCATATCCCCTCTCCAGCACGATCCTGCCATCCTTGATCAACACCAGCGCCGCGCCGGGCACGTTATATGTAGACATGAGGCTGAGCATCAGGGCGTTGGCGTTGCGAAAATCGGGGGCCGACAGCGAAGCCGGCATGGCGATAGCTGCAGCAAGAAGACTGACTGCCCCTATCGTGGACGGACGACCGGACCAACTCCGAACCATCATTTCTCCGCCCCGATCATCGCGATCAGATGTTCGTGGTCAGTGCACAGCCTCCGCGGCGGACGCCACGTGCGTCGAGGAGGTTGGCTTCGGTTACGACTGGCCGTATTGCGTCAGGCTTCCCGGCCCAAGAGCCCACTGGCAGAAAACCACCCGGGGTAGCCTGGCGGTTCCCGATCCATCCAAGACGCCACCAATCGGTGGACATTCCCGGGAAAGCGGACAAGCCATGCGGGCCTGCCTCTGGGTGCCCTTGTTGAAAGCGATGGGCCCGCAGCAGGCGATTTGCCTGTCGTCGGCCGAGATCGATGCCGGGCTACGGGAATAGCCGCTCGCCCGTTTCTGCATCCTCAACAAAGATCGCGCTGACCGGACAATTCTCGGCGGCTTCGAGGATCTCCGCGTCGGTGTTCGCCGTCGGATCCACCACCTCCGACTGGCGATCGTCATTGAGCCGGAACGTCTTCGCCGCAATCGACTCGCACATGGCGTTGCCGACGCAGACCTGGTGGTCCACCCAGACCTTCAGCTTGCGTGCCACTGCGGTTCTCCTAGTGCCAGGTGACGGGGAGCGCTTTGAGCGAGCGAAACGTGATACTGGGTTGATACTCGAGATCCTCGGTCTCCGCGCGCAGGTTAGGAAAGCGCTCGGCCAACGCCTTGAACACCTCCTGGCCTTCAACGCGCGCCAACGTGGCACCCAGGCAGTGATGTGTTCCGGAGCCGAATGCCACATGCTGATTCGGTTGGCGGAAGATGTCGAACGTCTCCGGGTTCGGGAAGGCGTCGGGATCGCGATTGGCCGAAGAGATGAACCAACGTATGCGATCGTCCTTGCGCAGCACCTTGCCCCGCATCTCGACATCCTCCAGCGCGATACGCTGAATCGAGATCACAGGTGAATCGTAGCGGAGGCATTCCTCTGTCGCCTGCTTGGCTCGTCCGCCTGGATCTTCTTTTAACAGCATCCACTGATCGGGATGGCGGGTGAACGCCAGCGTGCCGTTGCATAGCAGATTGATCGTCGTCTCGTGTCCCGCCAACAGCAGGAGCGAGGTGTTGACAAGCACCTGGTGGCGCGTGAACACGCCCTGCTTCTCCCCACGTGCTAGCACGGAGATGAAGTCATCGCCGGGATCGACGATACGCTTGTCTACCAGCGGCGAGACGTATTCGATCATACCGCGCATGCCCTCGGTAAGGGGCTTCATGCGGTCGTACTCGCCGCGACCGATATAGAGCAGTTTCTCGGCAAGCTGTCTGATATACGGGCGATCCGACTTGGGCACGCCCATCATCTCCGCGATCACGAGCACGGGCAACGGTGTTGCAAGGTCACGCATGACATCCATGCTGCCCTTCTCTTCCGCTGCGTCGAGCAATTCCTTCACCGCCTCGCGGACGAACGGGCGCCAGGCTTCCATCGATTTGGGCGTGAAATAGCTGTGCATCACCCGGCGCATCTCTAGATGTTCCGGACGGTCGTGCTGGATGAACTGGTCGCCCTGGTAGTTGCGCACGTACTCGTAGAGCCCGAGGTCAGACTCAGCGATCGGCGGATACGCCGGGCGCGGGTCGTTCCTGAATACTGCGGAAGAGAATAATTCGTGGTGCCGGGTCAGCCACACCAGATCGTCGTGCCGCGTAATCAGCCACAATTCGTAGCTCGGATTCCAGTGCACCGGGCCTTCGTCGCGTAGTTGACCATAATAAACGTATGGGTTCGCGATCACATCGGGGGTGAACAGGTCATCCCGCATGGCGACTGGCATGGTCGTCTCTCCTGCTACGTTATGTGCGTTGACGGCGCGCTAGCTCCCTCGTCATATCTGCCGTGGCGTCCATCCCGTGGTTAGCCGGCGCCGGCTCTTCGACACGGGGACCCAAATGCTACTTACGAGTAGGGGCTGCTGTCAAACCACGCGGACTGCACGCGAGGGCGCCGGGGTGGCGAGGCGGTTTTCGCAGCGCTGCTGGGCGAGAGATTGTTGGCAGAGCTCGCGTCGGTCTTTCTTGCATTAAGGAGAGGAGCGCGCTCGCCTTAGCCGCGCAAGGTGCGCCTGAAGCTCCCCTAGCACTTCGCAGTCTAGGGTAGCTCGAAACACCTTGGACCTTCGAGCTGCCGGTGCGATTGCGGTAATCGCTTCGATTTCGGCCGTCGAGATTTCATCCGTCACTTCCACCTGGCCGTGCCGCATGAACTCGGTACAGGCGAGGAAGTCTGCCCGCATCAGTTCGCGGCAATCTCCCCGACCCGAAGTTTTCACGCTGCAGGCCACGCCCGGGGAACGCTTGAGGCCACGGCCACCGGTTTCGATGGTTGCGGCAAACGACCCAGTCCCGCAAGCCGCCCACCCCGGCGCGGGGCCAGTCAATGCTGTCGCCCCAACTGTCGGAAGCGGTGTCACAACCGGAGGAGTCAGAGCACATGTCACTTCGTATCAACGCGGAAGCGCCGAACTTCATAGCCAACACCAGCCAGGGCACGATTGACTTCCACTCCTGGATCGGCAGC
>JASHVB010000923.1 GCA_030039695.1 Acetobacteraceae bacterium | reverse complement strand
AGCAAGCTGGGCTTGCGCTTTGGCGAGGAAGAGACGCGGGCGCTGGCTGACTTTCTTGGCGACCACCAGCAAGTGTGAGCCGCGTCAGTGCGAGACCTGCAGGCCTCCCACCGGCAGGAGGCCTCAGCTCAGTTGTTGCCCGACACGAACGCCAGGCCCTCCGCCCCATCCTTCTGCCGCGCGGCAGCATCGCGATCTGCCGGCGCTCCCCAGCCACCACCGCCGCCGGACAGAACGTGGATAACGCTGCCTGGCGGCACGACCACGCCAACCTCCTTGCTCTTCAGTTTGCGCGGCGGCACGCCTGGTGCATGCAGCGTGTAGTCGTGCGGTGCGCCATCGTGGCCACCGAGCACGCCGCGGGCACCGTGCACGATGCCCTCGCCCGCGGTGTTGGCGAGCGCGGGACCAGCGGATTCCACGCGCAACCGCATATCGCCACCGTAGCCGCCGCGGTGGCTGCCGTCGCCCGCCGAGTTCGGACGGAATTCATGCGTGGCAAAGAACAGCGGAAAGCGCTCTTCGGCGACCTCGATGCTTCCGAACTTGATCCCGCCGGCCGAATGCCACTCACCGATGGTGGAGAAGCCATCGCCGGCCGCTGACCCGCCGCCTCCGGGACGCGCCTGGAACATGTGCCAGATGAAGCGGCGGCCATTACGTGGGTCGGTGCCGTTCAGAGCAATGCGCAGACGGCGGCCCCAGCCGCCCATCGCGCGGTCGGGACACGCCGGAGCGAGTGCGACGATGATCGCCTCGATGATCTCGTTCGAACAATGGCTGGTGCACATTGTCACTGGCGCGCCTTCACGCGCCCAAACGATGGTGCCTTCCTTCAGCACGACTTTCAGCGGACGGAATGCGCCTTCGTTCTTGGTGATGTCGGGATCGAGCAGAAAAGCGAAGGCCATGGCGACCGCGGATTGCGTGTTGGCGAAGGAGGAGTTGATGAAGCCGGTGACCTGCGGATCGGACCCTGACAGATCGACGGTGACGTCATTGCCCTGCTTGGTGACATGCGCGCGTATCACGATGTTCTTGCGGTCAAAGCCGTCGTCGTCAAGCACGGCCTCGCCGTCATAAGTGCCGTCCTGCCAGGACGCGACGATAGCGCGGGCGTGTCGTTCGGCAGCGTCGAGCATCGCTTCGACGGCATCGCGCAGGGTTGCCGCGCCAAATTCGGAGATGACCGTGCTTAGTCGTTGCTCTCCGAGTTTCGCCGCGCCGATCTGCGCCGCGAGATCGCCACGAAAATCGCGGGGATGACGCACGTTCAGAGCCAGCATCTCCAGCAGGTCCTCGCGGATGACGCCGTTCTCGGTCAGGCGCATCGGCGGAATGCGCAAGCCTTCGTGGTAGATTTCCGTCGCGGCGGGATTGTAGGCACCGTGCGTCGCACCGCCGATGTCAGAGTGATGGGCGCGCACGACGGACCAGAACATCAGCGTTCCGTCGGCGAAGACCGGAACAAACGCGGTCATGTCGGGCAGGTGGCTGCCGCCGCGGTACGGGTCGTTCAGCAAGTAGACGTCCTTCGGCGACGGGTCTGGAAAGCGCTCAGCCAGCACGCGCGCCGCCCAGGGCATCGCACCGACATGCACGGGGATATGATCCGCCTGCGCGACGAGCCGGCAGCGCGCATCGATCAGCGCGATAGAGAAGTCGCGCGAAGAATTGAGGATCTGTGAATAGGCCGTGCGGAGCATCGCCTCGCCCATTTCCCCGGCGATGGCATTCAGGCGGTTCTGCAGGACGGCGACGGTGACGGGATCGATCATGCGATGATGGTGGCATGTTCCCACGAAATCGGAAAGGCCGGGCCCGCATAGTGCTGGCCCAGACGACCCCCGCGGCGCAGCGCGAGCCGTCGCGTCGTCCGCCTTGGTTCAGACACGCCAGATCTGCCTGTAGTTGTCCCTGCAGCCGTTTTCAGGGTCGCAAATGCTGTGCCGGCCGCCGTCGCGGTTGATGTTCGCGTGAATGGACAAATCAGGCGGGCGAACGAAGCGGTTCATGCGTGGGTGGCCACCAGCAGTCCGGACATTCGCGTTCTCTGTGGGTTTTACCGCAGCGATTTTGGGCGGTGGACTTGCCGTGTCGAGACAAAGAGATTGTGGCTCGATGGCAGAACGGTCGTGCGGTGCCGGGTGCGATATCGTATGGTGTATGGTGTATGCTCTGATCCTCTCTGTGGGCAGTCTGGCCGAATTCGCCTATTCTGCTGTACCCGAACGGGAGAGACGCTATGCGCACAAGCCGTGACCGCATTATCACGAGCCATGCCGGCAGCCTGCCGCGGCCGGATGATTTCATCGAGCTGACCCGCGCTCGCCAGGACGGTGAGGCCGCCGACGAAGCCACTTACCAGACGCGCCTCGCTGCCGCGGTCGTCGACGTGGTGAGGCGCCAGCGCGATTGCGGCGTCGATATCGCCGGCGATGGCGAATACGGGAAAGGCATGGGCCAGAAGATTAACTACGGCGCTTGGTGGAGTTATTCGTTTCAGCGGCTTGGCGGATTGAAGCTGGGCGATTTCATGTACCGCATGCCGCCGCATCGGCGACATGGCGATGAGGTTGTGTTGACCAGCTTTCCCGATCGTCGCGACCGCGGCCTGTTTCCTGCCGCTTATGCCGATCCCGAATCCGGCGTGTCATCGAATCGTGGCGGCCCCGGCATGCGGCTGCCGATCTGCGTCGACAAGCTGACCTATACTGGCCACGATGCCATCGCCGCCGACATCGCGCATTTCAAGTCCGCGCTGGCCGAAGCCGGCATCGACGAAGGCTTCATGACCTCCATCGCCCCCGGCAGTTGTTCACGCATCGGCAACGAACACTACAAGACTGAGGAGGAATTCATTTACGCCTGCGCCGACGCTATGCGCGAGGAATACAAAGCAATCATAGACGCCGGCCTGATCCTCCAGCTTGACGATCCGTCGATCGCCGAGAACTGGGATATGATCAATCCCGTGCCGACGGTCGAAGCGTACCGCAAGTTCTCCATGATCCGCATCGAGGCGCTCAACCACGCGATCCGCGGCCTGCCGCAGGACCGCATTCGCTTCCATCTGTGCTGGGGAAGCTGGCATGGTCCGCACGTTACAGACATCGCGATGCGCGATATCGTCGACGTGATGCTGGCGGTGAACGCGCAGGCCTATTCCTTCGAAGCAGGCAATGTGCGCCACGAGCATGAATGGCGCGTCTGGCAATCGGTGAAGCTACCCGAAGGCAAGATCCTGATCCCCGGGGTGGTTAGCCACGCCACCAACGTGGTTGAACACCCGGAACTTGTCGCCGACCGCATCGTTCGCTTCGCGGAGCTCGTCGGGCGGGAGAACGTAATTGCCGCCACCGATTGCGGCCTAGGCGGACGCGTGCACCCGGAAATCGCCTGGGCCAAGCTACGAACTTTGTCGGAAGGCGCTGCGATCGCGAGCAAGCAACTTTGGTCGTGAACCTCTGCCTGCGCGCGGTTGGCCGCATCGTGCTGCTGTTGCTGATGTTGTTTGCTGCTGGAGCGCGTGCTGCATGCACAGTACAGGAACGCGGCGCAGTGACGTTTGCGCCCGTTGCCAATCGTATCCTGGTCCCGCTGACGATCAACGGCATCAACGCGACCTTCGTCCTCGACACCGGCGCCGCGCGCTCGCTGGTTACTCCCGAGGCAGTGCGCCAGCTTGGCCTGGCGAGCGACGAATGGATCGCCACCACCATGCGCGGCGTCGGCGGAATCGTGGAGCATCCCAACGCCGATCCGCGTTCCCTCGCGCTCGGCGGTGTTGCGTTGCACCGGCACACGGTGACGCATGATACCAGCCTGACGGTCGGTGAGATGCCCGGTTTCGCGCCCCCCGGCCTCGTCGTGGACGGGCTGCTCGGCCGCGATTTACTGTCGCTGTTCGACCTGGAATTCGACATCGCCGCGCACCGCCTGACAATCTACGACGTGCGTGAATGCACCGGACGGTTCGTGCCGTGGAACAGCAACTACGTGACGCTGCCGGCGGAAATGCCGATGACGAAGGCGATGGTCGTTCCCATGATCGTCGATGGACACGGGCTGCGCGCCTTGCTCGACACCGGCGCCACGTCATCACTGATTTTGGCACCTGGCATGTTCCGCCTTGGACTGACGCCGGAGATGGTCACGCACGATCCAGGCGCGGTGGCACACGGCATCGGTCCGCAGGCGCCTCAGATGCACAGGCACAGGTTCAGCAGTTGGCAGGTTGGTCCTGAATCAGAACGTAATCCAACGATATGGGTCGCACAAGTACGGGTCGTGCCGATCGTCGACGCGCTGCTCGGGGCCGACTGGCTGCTGGCGCAGCGGCGCGTCTGGATTTCCTTCACGACGGGGCAGGTGTTCTTCGAGCGGTAGCGGCGTCGTTATTGCGGGTTCACCATGGGACTGGTTGAAGCAACCCAAGTCGGCTGGCCACTCCCGTCATGGACGGAGGCCTCGACCTGGCCATCTTTGCCCCCCGTTAGTACTGCGGCCGGCGCGTCTACGTAAGATTTTGCGTAGTTGGTCGAGTTACGCCCCGCCATGTCGGTTTGAATTGTCGCCAGGCACGAAGGAACTCGCGATGACAGACGGCGCCGCTACTCCGCCGCGCGCTGTTCTACAGAGCGGAACCGAGTGCGCAGCGCGCCCCACTCGCGCGCTCCGACACGATTGAAGCCATCCTGCACAGTCATGTCGGTGCGCGGCACCGGATGCACGTGCGTCGCTCTCAGCGCCGCCAACATTTCGTCACAGGCGCCGATCACCGCCTTCATCAGCAACCCCGGCACGATCGCGAGCTTGTATCCCATCGCCTCGGCGCGGCGCAGGTCGACTTCGGGCGTCTTTCCACCTCGCACGACGTTCAGCAGGCATGGGCCGTGGACCAGCTCGGGAACAGCGGCGACTTCTTCCATCGTTTGCGGCGCCTCGACGAATGCCATGTCAGCGCCGGCGTCCAATGCGGCGTTGGCGCGGGCAATTGCTTCCTCGAAGCCGATGACCGCGCGCGAATCCGTGCGCGCGATGATCGCGAAATCCTCGTCGCACCTTGCTGCGACCGCAGCACGGATCTTTGCGAGCCAGTCTTCGCGCGGCACGATTTCCTTGTCGTCCAGGTGTCCGCAGCGCTTCGGCGATACCTGATCCTCGATATGGATGCCGGCGACGCCAGCGCGCTCGTAGTCCTGCACTGTGCGGAACACGTTGAGCTCGTTGCCGTAGCCGGTGTCCGCATCGGCGACCAGCGGCACACTGATCGCGCGGGTGATGCGCGCGGCGTTGGCAACCATCTCGGTCTCGGTGAGCAGACCGAAATCGGGATAGCCATGCGACACCGATGTGCCGGCGCCGGTCATGTAGACTGCGGGGAAACCGGCCTGCTGTACCAGCATTGCGGTCAACCCGTCATACGCTCCGGGCGCGATCACCATTCCGTCCTTGCGAAACAATGCGCGCAGATTGGCTGCTTGGGTCATGGCAGTGTCCTCCCGAGATAGGGCGCCGGATGGTAAATGGGCGGCCTGCGGAAGCCAACGTGGCCAGTATGTGCGCCCCCGGGCTTTTGGCTCCGCTATTCGATCAGCACGATGGCTGCGATGTCGTGGAGACTGTCGCCTCGCTGCTTCGCACCGGAACGAAGTTTATTCGGGCACTCTACTCGGCTGCGACGGCGGATGCGGTGATCGCCAGAACACCGAGCGTTTTTGCAGGTCGATAGCCGGATGTCTGAAGCGCGCTCATGCGGCCGTTCCCCGGTTGTTAGTATTGGGCGGCATTCTAGCTGCCAACGATACGATTCAGACAAGGCTCGGCGTCTGCAATCGTGCGCCAGGCCGGTGGGTCTTGCCTTGCCGCCCCGTCGCGACAGACGTAGCGTTGGCAGGTAAGCGGGTGGAGGAAGACGGTGGCCGCCACTATTCCGATTATCGACGTGGGCGGCATGCTCTCTGGCTCGCCGGGCGCCCTCGGCGAAGCGGCACGCCAGGTGCACGACGCGCTGACCCGGGTCGGGTTTTTCGTCATCACCGGCCATGACGTGTCGCAGTCGCTGGTCGCGCGGACCTTTGCCGAGGCCGGGCGTTTTCACGATCAGCCAATGCCTTGCAAGCTTGCTGTCAAGATGAACGAGCATAACAACGGCTACATGGCGCTGGGCCGCTATGCGGTGTGGACCTCGGAGGTTAACCGCAACGACAAACCGGACCTGAATGAGGCGTTCTTCATCAAGCGGGAGCGTGGTCCCGACGATCCGCTGCTGCGTTCAGGGCGGCGCTTTGTCGGCCCGAACCGGTGGCCGGATGAGGCGACGCTGCCGGGTTTCCGCGGGTATGTGCTGGAATATGTCGACGAGATTGACAATCTCGCGCGACGCTTGCTGCCGGCGGTGGCGGCCGCGCTGGATCTGCCCCCCGGGTTCTTCGATGCGGCGTTCGCTGACAGTCACTTCTCGTTCCGCCTGTCTCACTATCCGCCGGTGCCGGCCGAGGCCAATCAGTTCGGCATCGCGCCGCATACCGACGCCAATTTCATGACTTTCCTGGCGCAGACCGAAGTGCCCGGTTTACAGGTCCGTATGCCGTCGGGCGACTGGCAGGATGTGCCGTACGTGCCGGGCTCGTTCGCGGTGAATGCCGGCGACATGCTGCACCGCTGGAGCAACGGCCGATTTCTCTCGACGCCGCATCGCGCGTTGCCGCCGGTCGGGCGGCAACGCTATGCGATTCCGTTCTTCTTCGGTCCGCGGTTCGACCAGCTGATCGAGTGCCTGCCGACCTGCACTGGCCCAGGCAATCCGCCGCGCTGGGCGCCGATCACTTACGCCGAGTGGCTGGCCTATTGGTACGACGCCAACTATGACCCGAAACGCCAGCAGGACGTGGCCGCATAACCTGCCGTCCGTCATCCCGAGGGGCACGTATGTTGTGTCATTGCGCCGAGCGCGGCGACGAAGCAATCTCCACCGGGAATTACTTCGTCGCCGCGCTCGTCGCAATGACCGAAGGGTACCTTCCTGGAGGAACACCGTCATGTCCGACTTCCCGAAATTCGTGCAGATCAACGAGGAGGGCCCACGCGAGGGCTTTCAATTCGAAAAGGGTCCGATACCGACGGCGCGCAAGGTCGAGCTGATCGATGCGCTGTCGGAGACGGGACTGAACCACATCCAGGTCGCTTCTTTCGTCAATCCGAAGCGTGTGCCCGGTTGGGCGGATGCTGACGAGGTGGTGCAGACCTATCAGCGCAAGCCCGGCGTCCACTACACCGCGCTTTGGCTCAACACGAAGGGGCTCGAGCGCGCCCTGACGCACGGCAACCGGCTGGATATCGAGGGCTCGTTCTCGCTGACCGCGTCGGAGAAGTTCCTGGCACGCAACCAGCAATCCTCGCTGGAAGACAACGTCGCGCGCGCGCATGACACGCTGAAGCTCTACCGGCAGCACGGGATCCCGCTGAAACGCGCCGGTATTATGGCGGCATTCGGCTGCAATTTCGAAGGCGAGATTCCGCATCAGCGGGTGCTCGACATGATCCAGCAGCTGCTCGACATATGCGCGGAGCATGGAATGCAACCGGAAGTGTTTTCACTGGCCGACACGATGGCCTGGGCGACCCCGAAATCGGTCCGTGAGCTGGTCGGCAAGGTGCGCGAGCGCTGGCCCGACATCACGCTGTCGCTGCATCTGCACGACACGCGCGGCATGGGCATCGCCAATGCCTATGCCGGGCTCGAAATGGGCGTGGCGATCTACGATTCGACGGTCGCCGGTTTGGGCGGCTGCCCGTTCGCGGCGCACAAGGGTGCGGCGGGAAATGTGTGCACCGAGGACCTGGTGTTCATGCTGGATGAGATGGGAATCGCCACGGGCATCGACCTTGACAAGCTGATCGCGGTTGCGCAGCTCGCCGAGGATATTGTTGGGCATCCGCTGCCTGGGTCGGTGAAGATGGGTGGAAGTCTCAAGGCACTGCGGGAGAAGCTCCACTAATGACCCTTCCCGCGCTGCGTGCGGGCAAGGTCGGAGCACGGCGCCAGATGAGGGTGCCGGATTCAGCAATGTGCCTGTCGCCGCACCGTAACTCTCGGCGGTTCGCACCGCGACCACACACCGGCGCAGCGCGGGAGAGGTTGGCAATCAGGAGGAATACATGCCGCTTACCAAGGATCTTGGCGAGTTCGTCGCCGACTTGTCGCCGAACCGTATCCCTGAGGAAGCCGCCCGCGTCGCGCGCATGGGCATCATCGACTGCATCGGTACGATGATCGCGGGCCGTAAGGAAGACTGCGTGCGCATCATGCGCGATGTCCTCGCACCCGGAGCCGGCCAGGCCACCATCACCTTCAGCAAGGATAAAGGACCTGCACCGGAAGCTGCCTGGATCAACGGCACCGCGGCACACGCTCTGGACTACGATGATGTCGGCCTGCGCGGCCATCCCAGCACCGTGCTGGTACCCGCCATCCTCGCAGAAGCGGAGACACTCG
>JASHVB010000922.1 GCA_030039695.1 Acetobacteraceae bacterium | reverse complement strand
CGTGCTCGTGCTCTCGCAATTCGCCGGTGCGGCGGTCGAATTGGACGCAGCCTTGCTGGTAAATCCCTACGACCAGAGCGGCATCGCGGCAGCTTTGGATCGCGCATTGTCGATGCCGCTGGAGGAGCGTCGCGAGCGGCACGCCGCCATGCTGCGTGAGATGCGCGCGCACAGCCTGGAGCACTGGCGCGACGGGTTCGAGGCGGCGCTGCGCGTCCCTTGACCTTGGTCCGCGGCACCGACTCGCCTATACTCGCCGGTAAGCATCACGAGGAGACTCCCCCTATGGCGATCAGTATCGAACCGCTGCATCAGTATTTCGTCGGCTCGGTGACGGGCGTCGACATCTGCCGGCCATTGAGTCGCAGCGAGGTGGCGGAGATCGAGGCTGGCATGGATCGTTACGCCGTGCTAGTGTTTCCTGATCAGCCGTTGACGGACGAGCAGCAGTGCGAGTTCAGCCGGAATTTCGGCGAGCTGGAGGTGACTCTGGCGGGGCAGATGGCGAAGCCGGAGCATCGCCGCTTCGGAGACCGGCTGGAGCTGGGCGACATTTCCAATCTCAACGGCAACGACGGCGCGCTGCGGGCGCGCGATGACCATCGGCGCATGTATGCGCTGGCGAACCAGTTGTGGCACTCGGATGCGTCGTTCCGGGCGATCGGCGCGGGATACACGCTGCTGCACGGGCGGGTGATCCCAAGCCGGGGTGGCAACACCGAGTTTGCCGACATGCGAGCCGCGTACGATGCGCTGGGCGACGCGACGAAGGCGGAAGTTGAAGACCTGATATGCGAACACTCGATTGTTTTTTCACGAGAGCAAATCGGCTGGCAGGTGGAGAGTCAGGCGGATCCAGACAAGCTGAGGCCGGTGCGGCATCGGCTGGTGATCACGCATCCCGTGACGGGACGAAAGTCGCTTTATCTCTCGTCACATATCGGCGGGATCGTCGGCTGGCCCATACCGGAGGCACGTGCGTTCGTCCGCGACCTGACCGAGCACGCGACGCAGCGGGAGTTTGTGTATTCTCATGCGTGGCGAGTCAATGATCTGGTGATGTGGGACAATCGCACAGTCATGCACCGGGCGCGGCGGTTCCGCGATTTGCAGGAAGTGCGTGACCTGCGGCGCACGTCGATCAAGGGCGCAGGACTCGAAGTGGCGGTGCAGGCCGCGGCGGAATGATGCGCGTCCGCGCACTCCATCCGTTATTTGTTGGCGAAGTCGCCGGCATCGATACCACGCAGGATCTGTCGGCTGACGATGTCAGCGCGATCCAAGCGGCAGCGGATCGCTATGCAGTCCTCGTGTTCCGCGACCAGCGTTTGACCGACGAGCAGCAGCTCACGTTCAGCCGCCATTTCGGAGAGTTGGAGGAGACGCGCGGCACCGGCATTTCCAAGCCCGGAGAACAACGACTGCATCCGGCGTTCGCGGATGTGTCAAATCTTGACAAGGACAATCGGCTGCTGGCGCGGGATAACCGGCGGCGGTTGTACAGCCTGGGCAATATGCTGTGGCACTCCGACAGTTCGTTCAAGGCGGTGGCGGCCAAGTACTCGATCCTGTCCGGAAGGGTGGTGGCAACACGCGGCGGCGACACCGAATTTGCCGATATGCGATCGGCATATGATGCGCTGGATGAGGCGACGAAGGCCGAGTGCGAGGGTCTGATCTGCGAACACTCGCTGATCTATTCGCGCGAAACGCTCGGGTTCGAGGATCTGACGGAAGACGAGCGTACGACGATGCGGCCGGTGCGCCAGCGTCTGGTGCGAACGCATCCCGGCAGCGGGAGAAGATCCCTGTACTTGGCGTCACATATTGGCGCGATCATCGGCTGGCCGGTGCCGGAGGCTCGGGCGTTCATCCGTGACCTGATGGAACATGCGACCCAGCCGCAGTTCGTCTACGCGCATAAATGGCGAGCGTTCGACCTGGTGTTGTGGGACAATCGCTGCACGATGCATCGCGTGCGGCGCTACGATAATTCGCAACCGCGCGACATGCGACGCACGACGGTCGCAGGAACGGCGATGACGGCAGAACAGACTGTGATTGCGAATCCGGCCGGACGAAGCAATCCGCCCCGCGACAGCTTCGGTCGGTCGGCTCCGCAAATAACAGACAGGTAGGATGGACGCGTTGCGATGACCATCGAGATCCGCCAGATCACCCCGGTGCTTGCGGGTGAAGTGTCCGGCGCCGACCTTTCGCGCCCGCAGACTGCCGACGAGGTCGCCGCGATCGAGGCCGGCATGGACCGCTACGCCGTGCTGATTTTCCACGATCAGCGACTGACCGACGACCTGCAGCGCGCGTTTACGCACAACTTCGGCACCCTGGAACAGGCACCAGGCGGGCACGTGACGCCGCTACATGACCGACGGCTGCCGACCGACATGCAGGACGCGTCCAATCTCGATCAGCATCATAACGTTCTGGCACGTGACGACCGGCGCCGCATATTCAATCTCGGCAACCGGCTGTGGCATTCGGACAGCTCGTTCCGCGCCGTGCCCGCTAAATATTCGCTGCTGTCCGGGCGTATTGTCGTCAGCAACGGTGGTCGCACTGAGTTTGCTGACATGCGCGCCGCCTATGACACTCTGGACGACGCCACGAAAGCTGACATCGAGGACCTGGTCTGCGAGCATTCGCTGATGTTTTCGCGCGGACTGCTCGGTTTCACCGAGCTCAGTGATGCCGAACGGGCCATGTTCCACCCGGTGCGCCAGCGGCTCGTGCGCGTCCATCCGGTGACCGGACGCAAATCGCTCTTCCTGTCAGCCCACGCTGGCGGCATCGTCGGCTGGCCGCTCCCCGAAGCCCGCGTTTTTCTCTGCGAGCTGCAGGAACACGCGACGCAGCCACAGTTCGTGTACTCGCACCAATGGCGCCAGTATGACCTCGTGATGTGGGACAACCGGCAGACGATGCACCGCGTGACCCGCTTCGACGAAACCGAGGTGCGCGACATGCGGCGCACGACAGTCGCCGGCGATGCGCTGACTGTGGCGCAGACACCATAAGGAAAGACGATATGGACACAGTTGACGTTCTGATCATCGGTGCGGGCGCCTCGGGTGGCGCGGTGGCCTGGAGCCTCGCCGACACGAAGATGCGCATCGTGTGCCTGGAACAAGGCGACTGGATGAAGTCGTCCGAATTCCCCAGCGCGGGCCGCGACTGGGAGGCTCGCGCGCTCAACGATTTCGCCACCAACCCTAACCGCCGCAGACGCGAGACCGACTATCCGATCAACGGCGAGGATTCGCCGATCCAGGTGGTGAACTTCAACGGCGTCGGGGGCGGGACGATCCTTTACGCTGGGCATTTTCCTCGCTTCCACCCGTCGGATTTCCGCGTGCGCACATTGGATGGCGTGGCCGATGACTGGCCGATCGATTACGAGACGCTCGCGCCGTACTACGACGAGAACGACCGCATGATGGGTGTTTCGGGTCTCGCTGGCGATCCAGCCTATCCGCCACATGCGCCGATGATGCCGCCGCTGCCGCTCGGCAAATCCGGAGCGGCGCTGGCGCGCGGGCTGAACAAGCTGGGTTGGCATTGGTGGCCTTCGGACAGCGCGATCGCTTCGGCGGATTACGAGGGCCGCGCGAAGTGCATCAATCTGGCGCACTGCACGTCAGGCTGCGCGCAGGGCGCGAAGGCCAGCACCGATATTACTTACTGGCCTGCGGCGATCCGTGCCGGCGTGGAATTGCGCACGCGCTGCCGCGTGCGCGAAGTCACCGTCGATGGACATGGGATGGCGTCGGGCGTCGTTTATTACGACGCGAACGGCAAGGAAGTGTTCCAGCCGGCAGAAGTCGTTATAGTCGCCTGCAATGGCGTCGGCACGCCGCGTTTGCTGCTGAATTCGGTATCAGCGAAGTTCCCCGACGGCATCGCCAATTCCAGCGGCCTGGTCGGAAGGAACCTCATGTTCCATCCGTATGCACGGACCTTCGGCTATTTCGAGGAGGAGCTTGACGGCAACCGCGGCCCCGGCAACTGCATCTGGAGCCAGGAGTTCTACGAGACTGACCGTTCACGCGGCTTCGTTCGCGGTTACACCTTCGAGTTCAACCGCGGCCAGGGTGCGATCAACGCGGCAATCCATGGCCTGGAAACCGGCCGCATACCCTGGGGGGACGCGCACCACGATGCCTATCGCAAGCTCTTCCGCCACCGGACGGGTATGGTGGCGATCTGCGAAGACCTCCCGGAGGAACATAACCGCGTCACGCTCGATCCGGTGCTGAAGGACTCCAACGGCATTCCCGCGCCGAAGATCAGTTACACGCTGAGCGAAAACAGCAAACGCATGCTGGATCACGGAATCGCTCGTGCGAGCGAGATTCTGCGTGCAGCCGGCGCGTTCGATGTCGGTTACGAATCCCCGATCGCCGAGGGCGGCTGGCACCTGATGGGCACCGCGCGCATGGGCGCCGATCCGGCGCGTTCCGTGGTCAACGAATGGGGTCGCTCGCACGACGTGAAGAACCTGTTCATCGTCGACGGCAGCATCTTCGTCACCTCGGCGGGTGTGAACCCGACCCGCACCATCCAGGCGCTCGCGCTGTATGTCGCCGACAATATGAAGAAGCGTATCGCCACTCTGTTCGATTGAGGCCGCCATGCCAGACGAGATCACGCTGACCGCCGCCCAGCAGCGTTCTTTGCGCTGCCTCGCGGACATGATGGTCCCCGCCAGCGCAAAATACCGGATACCCGGCGCAGGTGACGATGCGATCTTCGCTGATATCCTACGCAGCTTTGGTCAGGACGCGCATGACGTGCGCGACGTGCTGCAAGCGCTGGACCGGCTCTGCGGCGGTGTGTTTGCCGATCTTCCGCCTGACCGCCGGGGCGTTGTCGCGGCGCAGTTGCGCGAACAGGGTGGCACGGCGCTGACGATGCTGTCGCGCATCATCCTGCTCTGCTATTACCGCGACGACCGCGTTATGCGATCGCTGGACCTGGAGATACGACCGCCTTTCCCCAAGGGATACGAGGTGGAACAAGGCGACTGGTCCTTACTCGATCCAGTGCGGCAGCGGGCACCCTTCTATCGCAAGATCCCCGCTACACGTTAGTTCAGCCGGCGCTGCGCTCCGGCCATTCTGGCTTGTTGTAGCCGAGCGGCACCGAAGGCCGCGCCCAGAACGGCGGCGTCTCCGACAGGCTGACCGTCGGCCGCAGATGACGCAGCTTGCCGGAAGGTGTATCGGACACCATCGACCAGCGCTCCAGTTCTTCCGGCAGGAACTCCGCCGGCGCGTCGCGGGCGGCACTTTCCGGCACTTCGCCGAGATCGACGATCCACTTGCCGACCTGCGCCAGCGAGATGCGGACCAGCCAGCTTCCGCCTTCGGT
>JASHVB010000921.1 GCA_030039695.1 Acetobacteraceae bacterium | reverse complement strand
GTTATGTAAGCGTGACCGACCATGCTCGCCTTGAAGCTGACGACCGTTGGCAACTCGGAGGGGTTTATCGTGCCGCGTGAGGCCCGCGAGCGGCTGCATGTGCGCAAGGGCGATACACTCTATCTGACGGAAACCCCGGATGTCGGCTACCGCCGGACCGCGCACGACCCGGCCTTTGCCGCGCAAATGGCGGCATTCGAGGAAGTGCTCCGGGAAGATCATGAAGTTCGGCGCCCGCTTGCGCAGCGGTGAGCGGCTGGCTTTGGATTGAGCTGACCGCTGTCGTGGCGGTGCACGATCGGCTAGCGGCTCCCACAGAAACCGTTACGTCAGGGGCCTTTCAGAACGGATTACTATTCAAAGCAAACCTTCGTATGGCAGGTAGCCGACGCTGTCGCCCGGTGTCACTTCGGTGACCAGCTCCCCCAGTTCCACGATCCCACAGGTTTCCGTCAGCGAGGTGAGAATCCCCGCCCCGTCGACACTGTGTTTACGCGCGCGCGGTTCCCCGTCGGGACCAGATAAGAGCTGCACCCGCACATATTCCCGCCGCCCCGCTTTCTTCCGATATTTGAATTCGGCGCGTACCCGCAACGTTAGCGGCGCCTCCACCGGCGCGCCACTCAGTGCCGCGATCAGGGCGCGCGCAACATGCGCGAAGGTGATGAAAGCCGCGACCGGATTGCCGGGAAGCCCGACGAACGGCACACCGCGCACCGTCCCCATCGCAACAGGACGCCCAGGCTTGATCGCCAGGCGCCAGAACGTCAGGTGCCCAACCCGTTCGACCGCGGCTTTCACGTGATCCTCATCGCCAGCCGAAACGCCGCCGGACGTGAGGATCATATCGCTGTCCTGAGCTGCCTCGGCGAGCGCGTCAGCGATCGTATCCTGCCGGTCGGGCAACACACCGAGGTCGCGTACCTGCGCGCCGGCCCGTCCGACCAGGGCAGACAGTAACACCCGGTTCGAATCGTAGCGCTGCGCCGGGCCGATCGGCGCCCCCGGCTCGACCAACTCGTCGCCGGTGGAGAACAACGCAACCCGTACGGGCATACGCACGGGCAGGGTCTGCACACCGAGCGCCGCCGCAAGTGCCAGATCCTGCGGCCGCAGCCGCCGCCCGCGCGGAAGCGCGCAGGTTCCACGCGCAACGTCTTCGCCGCGCGGCCGCGTATTGGCACCTGGCCGCAACCCGGGCGGAAAGCGCACACGGCCGTCCGCTTCGAGCTGGATGTCCTCTTGCATAAACACGGTATCCGCGCCGGGCGGCAGCGCGGCACCGGTGAAGATGCGCCGCGCCGTGCCGGGCGGCAACGCATCGGTGGCAGGCTCACCCGCGGTGATCCGTCCCACAATCGGCAGCACCGCGGTGTCGGCGAGATCGGCCAGCCGAACCGCGTAGCCATCGACCGCGGAGTTGTCGAACGGTGGCAGATCAACCGCCGCGATCAGGTCTTGGGCCAGGATACGGCCATCGCTCTCCGGCAGCGGGACACGCTCCACGCCGGCGACACAAGGCACGTCCGCGGCAATCCGTCGAACCGCCGCACTGATCGAGAGCAATTTGCCACCAAAAGCAAAGCAATCGTCGGAAAGCTGTGCCACGCCTTTCCCCTAGCCGGCGCGCCGGGCGGACCAGTCTACAGCGTCGATTGCAACGGCGCGCGCCAGTACCAGGTCGGCGATTGCGGCGATGTCGTCAAGATGATGCAGTGGAATCGCGATACCGTGCAACGGCGCATCCGACGCGATGGCCACGATTGACGGATCATCCGGATGCAACAGCGGCTTCGCGTTGGCCGCGCGGTGGATTTCGATCTTCGGATGCGCCTCGCGTTTGAAGCCTTCGACGAGGACCAGGTCCACCGGCGACAGGTGAGCGAGAAGCACAGGCAAGCTGGGTTCGGCGTCGCCCTGTTGCTCGTGCATCAGCGCCCAGCGCACCGCGGAGGCGATCAGCACTTCCCTTGCGCCGGCCTGGCGATGTTCCCAGGAGTCTTTGCCCGGTTGGTCGACATCGAAACTGTGATGCGCGTGCTTCAGTGTGGAGACCTGCAGGCCCCGCGCGTTCAGCAACGGGATCAGCCGCCGCAACAGCGTCGTCTTCCCGGCGCCGCTCCAGCCCGCGAGTCCGATCACACGCATCGGCCGGCCCGCGCCTTGCTGAATTCGCCGAATGGCGGCCACAGTGGGTGCATTGCTTGCCGCTGATGTGGTGATGGGACACGACCAAACCCAGTCCGCGCTGTCAAACCCGTCAGAGGCGGGCAATTTGGGCTTCGCAGAGCTAGCGCCGTTGGCCACGGCATGGGCCTGGCTCGACGCCGTGGCGCCGCGCACCACGATCGAGATGATGCCGGTGGAAGCGGCAGACGGCCGCGTGCTGGCGGAGGACGTGACCTTCAATCCCGCAGCGGACCGCATGCCCCGCGCCGCGATGAACGGCTATGCGGTGCATGCCGCTGCCTGCGTCGGCGCCAGCACGTACAATCCGCTGTCAGTCGCCCTGCTGCCAGCCGGCACCGAGATATTGCCTGACGCGGCCGGCTGTCCGATCGCATGCGGCTGGGCACTACCAGTGGGCGCCGACGCGGTGCTGCCACCCGATGCGGCGCAGGCTGATGGGAGCGGGCGGCTGGAAATCCTGGACGCCGTGCCGCCCGGCGCCGGGCTCGAGAACCCACCCCCGACGCTGTATCTACCGGCCGGGCGCCGCCTGCGGCCGCAAGATCTCGGCTGCCTCGCGGCTGCTGGAGCCCGCAGCATCGCTGTGCTGCGCCGGCCGCGCGTCGCCGTCTTGGTGGCAGGCGCGAAATCCGGCCCTGACATGATCACGCCCATGCTCCACGCATTGCTTGCGCGTGACGGTGCGGTGGTCACGGCAATCCCCCTGGCGGCAGCTGACGAGGCAACGCTGCTGGCAGCGCTGAGCGCCCCAGCCCTCGATGGGTGCGACCTTGCGTTGCTCGCTGGCCGCGCCGGACTCGGCATCGACGATATCGCACCGGCGCAGGTTCAGGCAGCCGGCGGCAGCATAGCGCTGCACGGCCTGGCGCTACGCCCCGGCGGCAGTACGGGTCTGGCAAGCCTGCCCCGCCGGGGGAGTACGTTGCCGCTCCTGCTG
>JASHVB010000920.1 GCA_030039695.1 Acetobacteraceae bacterium | reverse complement strand
GTCAGTGCCGCCATGAGCAGCATGCGCGATTCGCCGCTCTGGCCGGCGGTGGAGCGGACCGCCTCGATGCGTTTCTCCACTTCACGCGCCATTGCGTTCAGGTGCACCTCCTCGCCGTCGCGGCAACCGAGCGTGTAGGCGTAGCCGTTGATGCGAAGCGTCACCTGCGCCATGCGATCGTCCTTTCGTCCGCGAATTTACGCGCGGCCACCAAGGGCCGCTCGTAGTCTATCGATTAAGCCATCGAGTCGGCTGGCGATTTCCGCCGCCGCCGCCGAATTTGCAGGGGTCGGCGGCGAATCTTCCGCGTCGGACGCGGAACGAAGCGTGCCGGTCAGCGCGGCGAGCCGCTCCAGCGCGGCTTCCAGCCGGTCAGCAGCAGCGTCCGCGTCGTCGGTCTCGCCCGTCATGGCGTCCGACCCCGTCCCGATTGCGGTTTCTGTTACACTGAAAGCGGGCAAGTGCTTCGAGGTCAAGCCTGTGGCCGGTGATCTGTCATCAGCGGTCGGTGCGCCTTACCCTGCGGTGATCGTGCACGGTATAAACCATGCACGGCAGGCACTGTCGGTGGGACGCCCGGTGACACTGCTATCGGCGCCGGGTGCCGCGCTGTACGCGGGATGCGGTTGGTGGCGCGCACTGGTACGGCACGCACGCACGGCAGTTCCGGACGTTGCCGTGGCAGACGTGCTGGACTGTGCCGACGGGTCAGGGCAGGCGCTGGCGGCGCTGCGCATCGGCCAGTTATGGCTCGTGTTGTGGCGAACCTCGCCTGGCTGGGATGAGGTCGCGGCGATCGCCGCAGAACGTGATGGCGGCGTACTTGAAGCGGCGCCGCCGGCGCTCGATCTGGCAACACGCGGCGCCGAACGGCGGCTACACGATTGGTTGCAGAGGGGAACGACTCCGGATGACAGGGGACCGCGCGTGAGCTAGTACCGAGGCGACCGAAAAGGAACCTGAGAAAGGGACGGCTGATGCGCGTTACCCAGAAGGTTAAGAAAATCCTCGATTGGTACGAGGGCGATCCACCCGGCGTAAAAGCCAATCTGGCGCGCATTCTGTCCACCGGAAAACTTGGCGGCACCGGCAAGGTGGTGATTCTACCGGTCGATCAGGGATTTGAGCATGGACCGGCGCGCAGCTTCGTGCCGAATCCGGCCGCCTACGATCCGCATTATCATTATCAGCTTGCGATCGAGGCTGGGCTGAATGCTTATGCGGCACCGCTCGGCATGATTGCCGCCGGCGCCGATACGTTCGCAGGACAGATCCCCACCATTTTGAAAGTGAACAGCGCGAACTCGCTGGCAACCAACAAGGACCAGGCGGTGACCGCGGGCGTGAAGGATGCGTTGCGCCTCGGTTGCGTCGCGATCGGCTTCACCATCTATCCAGGCAGCGAATACGCCTACGCGCAGATGGAAGAGCTGCGCGAACTGACTGCTGAAGCCAAAGCAAATGGGCTGGCCGTGGTGGTGTGGAGCTATCCGCGCGGTGGCAATCTGGATCGCGCGGCGGAGACGGCGCTGGATATCTGCGCCTATGCCGCGCACATGGCGGCACTGATGGGTGCCAACATCATCAAGGTGAAGCCGCCGACCGCGGTAATCAGCCTGGAGGCGGCAAAGAAGTCATACGAGAAGATTGACGGTTCCACGCTGGCGAAGCGAGTGGAGCATGTCATGCAATGCGTGTTCAACGGTAAGCGCATCGTCGTGTTCTCCGGCGGCGAAGCGAAGGATCTCGACGGGGTCTATGAGGAAATCCGCGGTCTGCGCGACGGCGGCGCAAACGGATCGATCATCGGGCGCAACACGTTCCAGCGGCCAAAGGAGCTGGCGCTTGAGATGTTGAACAAGGTCGTCGACATCTATCTCGGGAAAGCCTGATGTCGCGCATGGGCGGCAGCGACAATCGCTGCCGCGTCTATCTGATCACGCCGCCGAAGCTCGACCCGGTGCCATTTGCTGATCTGCTAGCGGCGACGCTGGATGCGGGCGATGTGGCTGCGGTGCAATTGCGACTAAAGGATGTCAGCGAGGACGACTGGAAACGCACGACCGATGCACTGCGGCCTGTTGCGCAGTCGCGCGGTGTGGCATTCCTATTGAACGACCGGGCGGACCTCGTGCGCGATTTCGGCTGCGACGGTGTGCATGTCGGCCAGGAGGATATGCCGGCGAAGAGCGCACGCGCGGTGATCGGGCCTGACTCGACGCTCGGCGTTACCTGCAAGGGCAGCCGCGACCTCGCGATGCAGGCCGGCGAGGATGGCGCGGACTATGTGGCATTCGGCGCGTTCTTTCCGTCTGGCACGAAGGACGTCACGCGTTTCATCTCGCCGGACATCCTGCAATGGTGGTCGGAGATCATGGAACTGCCTTGCTGTGCGATCGGTGGGATCGCTGCGGAGAACTGCGGCCCGCTGGTACGCGCCGGAGCGGATTTCCTTGCGGTTGTCGGTTGTGTATGGAACCACCCCGACGGGCCGGCGGCGGGCGTAAAGGCGCTGAACACAGCGATTGCCGCGGCGCGCGGCTAGTGTAGTGGATGGATGTCCGTGCGTTTTACGGCGCCGGTCTTAAAAACGGCCTTGGAGAACGAAGAAAGCGTAGCAATATCAATTCGCTAGGCGTTTTGGCTGACTTTCGCCGCAACGCACATACAACACTCGATAGGGCCGGAATGATACCATCTGGCCGCGCAATGGTTGGGAAGGGTGGCCGAGTGGCTTAAGGCAGAGGTCTTGAAAACCTCCGAAGCTTCACCGCTTCCGTGGGTTCGAATCCCACCCCTTCCGCCAGTTAGCCGTTTTCGCACTCCAGCGCACTCCACCAACTCCTGAAAAATCCCAGACTTTCAGGAGTTTTTTACTCCGCGCAGCTCCACGGCGCTGCACCGCAATCCACGATCAAGTCGTGGATCATGGCGGACGGTTCCGCCTCGCGGAGGTGCACATGAGGCAAAAGCTGACAGCGGCCAAGGTGAAGAACCTCATATGGAGTTTGCGCAAGCGACTTCTGCCAACTTCGGTCCGGTCTGCGCCCAGCTCCTGGCATCATCCACATCCATCCCCCATGGGGACGACCTGCTCTCCTTCCAGCAGATAGGACTGCGCGGTGTGACGGCAACGATCGCCTCTCCAGGTCATCGGGTTGTGCCGAGATGCTGCTCGACGATGGCCTGGGCCTTAGTGCCATCGATCTCGCCCTCGCGCGTCAGCGCCTCCACCAACGCTTCAATAGCCTTCCGAACGTCCGGCTTGTTGAACAGCGCTGTCAGTTCCGCGTCCGCCTCGTCGCGGTAACGCTGCTGCGCGCACTCATCGTCCGGAAATTTCGCCTCCAGAGCATTGCTAATGTCTACCTCATCGCCGAACGGCCCGGCATCCAGCGTCGTGGCGGAGCCGAAACAGGCCGAACGATGGCTCGCGCACGAGGACGAGGAGCGCCGGCGACAGCAGCTGCGTCCACACTGGATCACATGGTCCATTGCTGGCGCGGCGGCCGTTATAGCGCTCGCGGGTGTCATCACGTCGCTTCTGTCCTGGCTATGGCCGCGCAAGTAGGCTCGCCGGTACCAACGGGCTCTTCCGGGCTATCGCAACGCCTGCATCAGCAACGGTGAACGAGGCGACGCGAACGGGTTGACCAGCACCACGCCGCCGAGGGCGAAGCCGTCCTGGCCGTCCTCGGTCAGCAACAGCTTACAGCCAGCGTGCTTCACCGTGGCCCAGAGCATCGCGTCCCAGAACGAGAGGCCGTGACCCGCCACAGCGTCCATCGCGTCGACGAGACAAGCTTCATCGGCAGCCACCACCGGCATCACCGACCGCCATTGCTCCACTATGGCCGTTGCTTCCCTGGCCGCGACCTTGAACTTGCCAGTCAAGGCCCGGAATAACTCGGCCAGCGCCTGCAACGTGATGACGCAGTCGCGCTGGGATGCGCGACGCATGACCCCGAGGGCGGCTCGGTGTTTGGCGCCGGTCTGGCTGACAGCCGCGTAGACGAGGACGTTGGTGTCGATGGAAAAGCGCACGGCCGATCAGTCGCGGTCGTAAAGGTCGCTTCGGTTCCATTTCCAGGCACGCGCCTCTGCCTCGGAAATGCCGATGGTCACGCCCCGCTTGAGACTCGCGAGCAAGCGGTCCCAGGCCGCTTTGCGCTCCGGTGAGGCGGCAGCCTCAGGGCGATAGGGCGCAAGAGTGGCGACCGGCTTGCCGCGCCTGGTGATGATAACGGTCTCGCCCGCCGCGGCTTTGCCGAGGATGTCGGCAAAATGCTGGTTGGCGTCTCGTGCGGAGATTGTTGTCGACGACATTATCTTGCCGATTGTAGTGCTCAGCACTACATAGGTCGCCTGCGGCCGAATGGCAAATCGCCGAAGCAGCCCGCGAGGACCAAAAGCTAACGGCTACCTGACTCTGATCGGTATTGCCCTTTGCGGCTTCCTGCTGATCGCCCTGATCGGCACCCGCGCTGGCCGCATCACCCTCGGCGTCCTCGGTGTTGGAGCCGTGGTCGTTGTGGGCGTCACCGCCCCGCAGAACAGGTCCGCCCGCGAGGGCCACGAAGCGGCGGAACATGCCGAGACGTGCACGGCTATCGCAGGCATGTCTCCGAAGGACGCGGCACTTTACAAGGCGCTCATTGCGTCGAGCAGCGGCCCCGAAATCTCGTGCCCCCGAGATATCGCGGGCAGCTGAGCTAACATGGGACAGCTTATCGCCGTGCTCTTCTGCGGCTGAATCATTCTCGCCGGTGCAGGCGCGTTCCGCCGCTTACGGAACAAAGTTCCGGAACTGACACGCCACATCTTCGCAGTGTTCTGGGGCATCGTGGCGATTGCCGGCCTGATCGCCATGGTCGCGATCGCGATCGCAAGCCTCGATCAGCCCCGATGCGAGGCGAGGAGGTAGGAGAGCGCGGCCTGGCGCTGCGGGCTGCCCGAGGCGGACGCCTGGAGGTCAGTGACGGCGCCGACCGAGCGCCCCCAGGGCCTCTCCGGCTCGCCGATGCCGGGCCCGGCCTGCACGCCCCCGGGAGGCCCCTGCGGGGCGGTTACCAGCGTCGAGGGTGGGCCGATGTTGCTGGCCGACAGCGCGGCGCAGGTGGGCCGCGGTGGCGCTCCCGGAGGCGTCGAGCTATCCGAACCCGACATAATCCTCTGACCGCACAATCGGCCCTAGGTGGTCGGCTGTCCGCGCGCAGTCTCGGTGACCAGCGCGACGCGCGCCTTGCAAGCGCCTACGGGGTATCGCCTCCTGGCCTGGATGCTTCCGGAGGATACCGCATGTCTTTTCTCTCTGCGCCAGACGCAGTCCAACTCTCGCACGTGATATCGGAGGCAACGGCGCCGGCCTTCTTGCTCGGTGCGGTTGCTGCCTTCGTCTCCATCTTGCAGGGGCGACTGACCGCTGTCATCGATCGCATTCGTCAACTGAACGACATCGACGACGAGGATCGATCTCGTGCCCGGTTGAAATCGGATCTCCCACGGCTGCACCGACGGGCGCGCATACTGAACAATGCTACGCACTTTGCGCTCTCCAGTGGGGTGTGCACGTGCTTGCTGCTGGTCGTGGCGTTTGCCAGCGCCTCCCTGGGGCTGGAGCATGTCTATGGGGCTGCCACGCTGTTCTTCCTGGCGATTGCCCTGCTGGGCACGGCGCTCATCAGGTTCGGCCACGATGTGGGGATCGGCTTCAGCGAGGCTGATCATTATCGATGAGCCCCTCAGGCTGCTGACGCGGCTGAGGGTCGTGCTTGCATGCCCAAGGGGGATCGCAGCAGTGTTTTGGTTCCGAGAAGTGTCCTTATCGAAACCAAAGTGGCCGTATCAGTTCCAACCTAACCCCGCTGCTAGCGGCCTAGGCTGATCATCTCTTGCGCCGGCTGCCGCTGTCTCTCGGATAGAAGCCGCCAGGGTCCGTGGCGCCAGGGTGTCGTTCCTCTGGCCACGTGTTGCACCGCAGGCACGACCACGCGAGGTTCGAGAGGTCGTTGCTTCCGCCACTTCGGAACATGTCCGATCCGGACACACAGGTAACACCTTGGCACGCCAACGCGGAGGGCGCCGGCCAACGCGGTCGGCGCGCACTGGTTGTTTGTTGAGCCACAACAGAAGCCGGGCCACTGCACTGTGGTATCGGGGCGGCGCTGGCGCGGCGTTCGCGCTTCGATGGGGTTAGGGCGGTACATCTGGTCAGTTTATGGTTCTGAGGTCGGAGCCGGAAACCAAAGATGCTCCGGATGTGTGTGACGATTGCATGCGCGAGCGGACGTGCGCGTCTATATCGCGGTTTGGAATCGACGTGACGTGGCTGAACAGCATATCGTCAGTTGCAAGCGGAAGGCTTCGGCTTTCAGCCGGACTGCGTCGGGGATACCTACGTTCTTGTTGTTTGGGATTGGACGACCGTGCAGACATCCGTTGAGCGGTTTTACGTGACGCCGTACGGGGCGGGCGCGTCACGCGTCCGCAATGCTGGGCGCTCCGACTAGCGACAGCGGGTCTTGCGCTGCGCCAGATCGGCGTCGGCAAGATGAAGCCGCATCGACCATGCCGGTGGGGTCATACGACTGCGCCCCTGGACCACGGTGGTCGCACTTCGTTCCCGTTGCCTGCGACGCACATTTGCGCGCCCTTCCAGCTCGCCTGTCCCGCGCGTCGCTGCGACGCGTTCCCGTTGCGCACCGTGCGCATTACGGCGGGAACGGACCGGGATCAGAGATATCCGCAGAAATTTTTTCAGAGCTCCCTCGCGGGTCGTTGACCGTCTCTGATCGGTTCCGGTATGAACCGCAACCGTTTCGGTCTAAAGCTTCGGAGGTCTCGCGTTGATGAAAAAGTTTCGGCTCGCGCTACTGGGTGCCGTCGTTGTCTCCACCACCCTGTCTTTGGCGGTCTCGCCGGCGTTCGCGTTGGGCGGCTGCGGTCAGAACCAACATCGTGATGAACATGGCAAGTGCGTCGCCGGCGGGCAGCGCGAAGGCTATTGCCTTAAGACAACGGGCCATACAGCCACTCGAGAGCCAAATGGGAAAGTGGTCTGTAAATAAGGACCGTCGTCGAGACGGCGCATCGGCATGAGTTGGAGGGGGAGGACACGAACGAAAGCCGAAGGTTTTCGATCGATCGTGCGTGATCCTCGAACCCGTCAAACGCAATATTAAGGAGTCACATCGTCTGGGGGGTATTTCGTGCCATACGAAAAGCCCAGGTCCGCAAGGCGGCCCGACACGCGATAAGACTATCTCGCACAACGCACTCGCTAATCGGAAATGGAGCCTTCCGTTTTCGATCACTGCAGTGTGCGCAGTTTTAGGCTTCCCAGCAGTGGGAAGCCTAAAGCAGCTCAAAGTCGGGTGACTTTCAAACGTGCGGCGAGCAGGTCGCCGAGGTCGACGCGGCATAGCGTTGCACCGTCTCGTCGGACTTGAAAATCGCCGAAGTCCAAGCGCTTCCGTGGATTCGAATCCTCTCGGGCGCGCCAATTAAATGAACGTCCAGAGGGCACAAACGGCTCGGCGGCCCGGGCGACCGGCGCCCTGCTGGCACGGGCACCCAGGACGGGCACGACCACGCTATTCAACCGAGGGGTTGTGCTCAACCTTCACGCGGCTCGATCCCTCTGGGCGCGCTTTCGCCCGCCTCGACGCCCTTCACCGGCACATATTCGTCGTGTGACATGCTGGTGAGGGATGTGAGCAAGCCGCGCACCTCGTGCTCGCCCGGCGACGGATTGTTGGCAATAAAGAGTCACGCGGCTTTCGGCCTGTGCATGAATAGTGCTCCTCAGTGATCAGCGCGCGTCGCGGCGCTGGTCGCCAGCCGTGTGATCACACCGGCTGCCCTGGCCCGAACGGTCACATCCCTGCACCCCGCTCACCCGGGCTGCGCCAGCTCTGGCCGCGTCGGTCGCCGTTTTCTCCGCATGAGGCGGCGACGCTATTTCGGGCCGGCGGTTGCCACGCGGCGCTCAGTGGGCCAGCGCGTGCCTTTCATTCGCGGTCCGGTTTTCCTAGCCTTCGTCGTCCTCGTCGTCCTCGTCGTCCTCGTCGCCCTCGTCGCCCTCGTTCTCGTCGCCCGCTTCGTGTTCTTCGGCGGTGTCTTCGTCATCGTCATGGGGTGGCTTGCGTGGGTCGATCATTTGCGGTCCTTTCCAGCTTCCATCGCTAGTGTCTCCCTCTCACTCCACCCCATGGTGCGCCTTTGGAGGTGGGAGACCGATGACCGTTCTATGGCATCGCGTGCGCAGCTGCTCGTCGCTGCTGGAACTGCATCTCCTTCGGCGCCCGGTCGGTCCACTCCCGCAGCTCCACAAGCTCGGCCAAAATTCGCTTGCACCACGCTGGGCGCTCCGCGCTGATCCGAGCCGCCTCCTCCGGGTCGAGCAGCTCCGGTGCGCCGCGTCGGCCGTGCTCGGGCCCCCAGATCGCCAGGTTCAGCGCGTGCCGCCGGCCCCACACCGAATCCGACGCTGCGAGTGCCACCGAGCCATCAGGGTTGAGGAACACCAGACCGGCGCGGACCGCTTCGTGCAACGCCTGCGGACAACGCACCCAATTCTGGCGTGGACGCGGCGGCTGACGGGGAATTCGTTGCGCTTCCATGTGTCAACCATCAACCAAAATCTTGAGTCTGACACTGGGGGAAAAGCGGGCTGTCCCTGCGCGCGGGCGGCCGGGGACCGGATGGAATGGTCCAGGACAGTCACGTGCGTGTCGCACGCTCGTGACGCTAGAGGGTTATAGCTCGGTATAGGAAGCACCAAGCTGGTGCGGAGGGCTGAGTTATGCGAAGCTTCACCGTCACCATCGCGCAGACCCTCGAAGGCGTGCCCGCCAGCAACGACGAGCGGGACAGGCTGTGATGCCACCGCCCGCTTGCATCACGGCCACCATTTTCTTCGCTGCTACGATGCGGCGTCCCAGTGAGCGTCGCCGCGCTAGACCATCAACAGAGAGGAAACCTCGAGCAATGGCCATGAAGACCCTAGCGGCCGCGACGTTGGCGGCAATGATCTCGTTTCCACTTGCATCGGCCGGTGCACAACAAGCGGCGGAATGCCCGCAGGGATATACTTTGCACCCGCAACTCAACTTCTGCGTTGCGCAACCAACCTGTCCCCCAGGATCAACCTTGCACCCGCGACTCCATGTCTGTGTTACGGCACCAACCTGCCCTTCGGGGTCTACCTGGCACCCACGGCTCCACCGTTGCGTCGCAGCTTGATCGCGGTGGGTTGGGCCAGAAAGCGCGGCTCGTTGTCCCACGTAGCGTGGCGTAAGTTTGCGGTCAAAGCGCCCTGGCTGGTGGCCACCCCGGTTATCGTGGCGTTTGTCGGGGTTGCGGCCCGCGCATCTATGGGTCCACTGCAAATGTCTGGACCGATGATGAGGCACCGCGCCACAAGGTCTTCCTCCAATCGATTAGACTCTCCCACGCCGTAAGCGGAAGGTAACCGCTTGCCGGCATCCCAGTCCGCCTGGTTGCACGGCCTGGTGCTGATCGACGGCCCATCGCGAGTTGCGTCGCTTCGGGTTTTCACGCTGCTACGGGCAACCTGACCCACCAACGCCCGAAGGTTAGGCGCGATTACTCGATTCCTCAGCTGCGCACGACCGGCGCTAACTAGAGACGCACAAAATCCGCTAGCCTGGCGCGGCCATCTGCAGTCGGATTTGATCCAGAAATATAAGGCGCGCTGTGAACATTCCTTGCGATCTGATGCGATGGGCTCGCCCTGGACGCACCCGGATCGTATCTTCAGCGAGCGCGCCCGCCGCAACGCAGGATGCATTGCTCGCTCGAATTTCTCGCAACAGCGTCAGGGGATGGCCGCAGGCTGAAAAGCAGGAGGTCGACGAATGAATAGACTCTTGTCTGGGACTGTGGGGTTCCTGAATGGGCTACTTGCAATAATCGTCGTCATAGGTGGGGCAGTTGTTGGCACTGCATTTATGCACGCGGTTGTTGGGTTTGTTGTAGGGGGAATTCTAGGCTTGATCGCAGCAGCGATAATTTGTGGCTTTCTGGCACTCGTCATTGAAATACGCACCGAGCTCGTGAGGATCCGCGAGGCACTCGAACGAAGCCATCCACGCCCGGGCTAGATGCTTGTGGGATAACGCAATCGCGACGATTATCGCATTGAACGGCATCACACCGGTGCGGTATGGCCTAAGGCACGTGAGTTGAATGGGCTGCCTATCGTCGCGGCCAACCCCGTTGGCATGTCGCCTTCCGCGACCCCAGCAGCTTCAGGATCGGCTATCGCTTCAGAGTGGAATGTGAGAAGCGCAATCGCGAAGATGTTGTTCCGTGGAGTTGAAAAACCCGCACATGGTATCGGCCCTAATATCACAAGGGCGCACGGGGCGTTTCTTGTGAACAGATCAGCCGTCCCGCGGCAAATAATCGAGAACCAGGAGACCCGGGACGATCGATCGCGGGTGGCTGCGGCCACCTGGAACGGCAACCAATCGACGACCCGGGACTCTGTCCTTGTACGCGTGTCGGGCAACAACGCCGGCACCCAGGCCACGCCGACGGGGGCGGCGTGGTGCGCCAGCCATGCCCTAGCCATGGGGGCCGGCAGCGACAGCGTCTCGCTGCAGACCGAGCTCGCGCACGCCATGACCTGAGCGGCGCCGCGGCACCCCGGGTGGGTGACTTGAGCGGACCGGGTCCGACCACGACGGGTTGGACCGCTGCCCAGGCAAATGAGGCAGCTGGCAAAGGGGCCGAGCAGATCTTAGCGAAGACAGCGGTAACCCTTCGATCCTGCGCTCCCGGAGCGCAGCCGCGGCGATGTTCTTCACCGGCCGGGATGTTCAGCGCTAATAGAACACGCCGTATATCACGTCCTCGATCTGACCGGTGCTGAGGTTGACCTCCAGCAGGTCTGGACCACACCGCACCCAGGCGTACCCGGGCGGTGGGACTTGCGGGCCGATCGCCGCCCAACCGGAATAGAAGAAGGCTGATGCCAGGAACAGCGCTGGAAGTCGGCCACCGATGGTCCAGTGGCGGTATCCCCAGCCGGGCGGGTAGCGGAAGGCTGGGCCACGGATACCGGCGTGATATCTGCCGCGATGCCAGAACTGGTTGCCGCCTGGCGGCAGCGGCGCGGCAACCCTCCGTGGACCGTGCGCCTGCGGCCGTCGCGCCGCCGGAGGCCTCTCGACAGGGGGGCGTCTCTGTGCGGTCTGGGGCCGACCCGATGGCCCGTTCGGGCCAGGCCGGTTTGTCGGCGGGGCTCGACGGTTTGCCGACGCCGCTGGTCCGGCGGCTTGGGGTCATTGCCCGCCTTGAGGGCCGAGCTGGTTGGGTTGCGCGCGCGATAAGCACGGTAGCAACAGGCCAAGTGAGGCGACAAGGACGATACGTCTCATTGGCGCCGAGGCTCCCAATTTCCCTGCAAGATCACACGGCTTCCCAGCTTCTGGCGAGGTGATCAAGCATCGCAAGACTATCGCCGGCATCGCCCCCCAGCAGCGCAGCGCAATCATAGCTTTCTCGCACCCCGTAAGTCCGCCCGTTAGAGTCCTGCTCCGACCTTACCGATTTTGCGTCTTGGCGATTCGCCTAGCTATTTCCGCGCTCGCTCGATCGCCTGAAGGATCATGAGCCGCGCTTCGTCGCGATCGCCCCAGCCGACCACCTTCACCCACTTCCCGGGCTCGAGGTCCTTGTAGTGCTCGAAGAAGTGCTGGATCTGTTCGAGCGTGATCTTCGGCAGGTCGGTATACTGTTCGACATGTACGTAGCGCTTTGTGATTCGAGTGACGGGCACAGCGATAATCTTCTCGTCGATGCCGTGTTCATCCTCCATCTTCAGCACCCCGACCGGACGCGTGTTGAGGTAGGCGCCAGGAAGGAGTGGCCGCGTGTTGGCGACTAGCACGTCGATTGGATCACCGTCGCTTGAGAGGGTGTGCGGCACAAAGCCGTAATTTCCGGGATAGCGCATCGGCGTGTGCAGAAAGCGATCGACGACCAGAGTGCCCGCCGCCTTGTCCATCTCGTACTTGATCGGCTCGCCGCCGATCGGTACCTCAATGATGACGTTGACGTCCTCTGGCGGGTTCTGCCCGATCGGTATAGCATCTATATACATGAATGTTCCCCTGACACAGCGGCGCCGGATCTGCCGCAGCCCGAATCCGAAATCCTAACACCGCTTTGGCCGACGCCGCTGAACCGTCCCGTGGCCGCACGGCACACGTAAAGCCTCTGAATGCGTAATATCGGAAATTTGAACAACCAAAGCATGAACTTGCATCTGATCTCCGCCGGTTCAAAGGAGATCCCCACCGAGTTTCGGGAGGGGCCGTACTGAATGGCCGAAGCCACCAAGCCTCGTTCGGTGCAAGGTCTCTCCGCGGCATCGCGGCCCCCAGAGCAACGCGTTTATCACAATTTGATAACGATTAAGTCACGAAAGCGGTGGACGTCTCACGTGCCATTGGCTCTGACCGGTCAACTTGACACTGTAAGGACCACGCGTCACCATTCCGCGTGACGGAACCAGTCACAACTTGTCTCGAGACGTAGTGTGTCGCCGCAAGGGTTGCCACTGTGCCCCACCTCCGGCTCAGCACTGTCAAGGTGGTGTCGGCGCGGCTCTGTGTCGGATCCAGCTTGGCCAATAGAAGTAGGCAGCGGCAGTTGCGCGCAACTGCCGTAAGTCGATACGTGCACCGGATTGCACGCTCGACCCGTGCCGCATTCTCCAAGCGCGGCGGCGATCGAACTGTCGCGCAATCACAGAACGGCGCGCGTCGAGGTGGCGCACGGTGCAGTGGTAACGCCGAGAACACTTTGAATGCTGCAAGCGACTACGATCGAGTGTCGACCGATGGCGCATGACGACCTGGCCCATCAAAGCAGCACGAAGTTGAGGCCGTGGCAAAACTCCCCGCCGGACACGTCTGTCGTTGCCGAAGTGCCACCAGCGTGGCTTGCTGCATCCTCCGCAGAGTTCCGTTGGACATTGCACGTTCTCTCGGTGGTTCGGCCGATCAGGGCCATCTCCTTTGGTGGTGCCCTCGTATTCCTGGCATTGCTCGCATTTCTCCCACGGCATTCACCTTATGGTCAGACCGCACTCGTGATCATATCTCTATGTGGCCTGCCGCTATGCATCGTGGCATGGTTCGTCGCCTCGTCTGCAAGCAGGCGGCTACGTCGGAAGAGAAATCATATCGAACAGCTCGTGCATAATGCTGGCATGCACCTCGATGACCGCGGGCGCGTACTGACCGATAACCCACATGCCATTCTAGTTTTCGATCCGGCGACGGCCGCGATGGCGGGCATATCACCACCTTCGGTAGCGGAAGGTAGTTGATCCGATGCGCCCTGCCAGCATCCGAGCGTTCGCCGTTTCGAGCGCGCCGGCGGTTGTTCTCGTAACGTCGCTGCTCGGCCTGATGCTGTTGGCTGTGATCCCGATGGATTCGGCGGCGCAGCTTGTGGTGGCCGCGTTCTGCCTGATGGTGATGTGGTACTGCCGTTCGTTGAATACCGCCGAAGTGCCCGGTCAGTTGCCGCGGCTGATGATCATTATCGTCGCCCTGCTCATCACGCTGCGCTACTTGGCATGGCGCGCCATATACACCCTCGGTTCAGACGACTGGATCAGTGTGATTGCGGCGGTGATGCTGTTCGCCGCCGAAATCTATTCGGTCACCCTCGGGCTGTTGGGAGCAATGGTCAACGTGTCGTCGCTCGACCGCCGGCGCATCACGGTCGCTGACCTGCCTGCAGGCACCGCACTGCCGAGCGTTGATGTCATGATCCCCTCCTACAATGAGGAGGCGAGCCTACTTGAAGTCACGCTGCGAGCAGCTGTCATCATGCGCTATCCCGCAGACTTATTGCGCGTGCATCTGCTCGACGACGGCGGGACAGACCAGAAAATCGGTGATCATGACACAGCAAAGGCAGCGGCCGCTTTGCAACGCCGACACGACCTGCAATCGCTTTGCGCGCGTATCGGCGTCCATTACCACACGCGCCCTCGAAACGAGCACGCCAAGGCCGGGAACATCAACCACGCATTGCAAGAAACCGACGGCGATCTGGTCGCGATCTTCGACGCCGATCACGTTCCCACGATGGACTTTCTCGACCGCACCGTGCCTTGGATGGCACTCGATCCGAAGGTCTTTTTGGTGCAGACACCGCATTTCATCATAGATCCCGACCCGATCGACCGGAACCTTCTGCATTCATTCCGACGCATGCCTGCCGAAAACGATATGTTCTACCACACAATGCAAAAGGGGCTCGACTTCTGGGACTGTGCCTACTTCTGCGGTTCGGCTGCCCTGCTGAGACGACGCCATCTCGATGAAGTCGGCGGTATTGAAGGTGACACGATCACCGAAGATTGCGAGACGACACTGGTTCTGCATCGCAAAGGCTACAAGTCCGTCTACGTCGAACAGCCGATGGTCTCCGGCCTGGCGCCGGAGACCATGTCCGATTTCATCGTGCAGCGCATGCGCTGGGCTCAGGGGATGGTCCAGATCCTTCTGCTGAAGCGCCCCTTCCTGGCCCGCGGCCTGAGCTGGCACCAGCGGCTGGGCTACATGGCCTGCATGCTGTTCTGGCTATTTCCGTTCGCCCGCCTGACTTTCATCGCGGCACCAGTCGCCTATTTGATCTTCGGGCTTAATGTCTACAACGCATTGCTTGTGCAGATCGTTGCATTCACGCTGCCATATCTCATTGCGAACTACATGGTATCGGACATCCTCTATGGACGGACTCGCTGGCCGCTCATCTCGGAAATCTACGAGGTCGTGCAGAGTGTCTTCCTGTTACAGGCCATCGTTAAGGTCTTCTTCAATCCGCACAAGCCTTCGTTCGTTGTGACGCCGAAAGGGAGTACTCTCGAGAAGGAGTTCATCTCTCCTCTCGCCCGACCGTTCTACATCGGCTGCTTCATTCTGTTCCTGGCCTTCCTGGGCGGCCTCTACCGGCTCGCGGCATCGCCGGGTACGCGCAGCCTCACGCTACTTGTGATGGCCTGGAATCTATTGAATTTCCTTACGATCTTTGGGTCCCTAGGGGCTTTTCTCGAGAGTCAACAGAGACGCTCGGCGCCGCGCATGGCGGCCTATCAGGAGGGCTTGCTGACGACCGACACAGGGGAGACGATCGGTCGTTGCAACATCGGCGACATGGCGGCCGGCGGCGCGGAGTTGGTGTTCGACGATCCCGCCACGGCGCCAAGACTTGGAGAGCGTGTCGTGCTCGCGGCCTATTCGCCACCGCTGGGAAGGATGGTACGGATCCCGTGCGATCTGCGGTCAATTCATCCCGCCGGAAACCAGGTCAAGGTCGGCGTTCATTTCGATCCATCAGACGAGCAGACGGCTCGCGACGCGGTGGCGTTGGTCTTCGGTGACAGTGACAGGTGGGCATATTTTCTGCGCCGACGGCTGCGTCCGATCTCGTTCGACACGGGCTTAGGCATCGTCGCTCGTATCGTCTGGCGACCGACGTTTCACCATCTCGCCACACTCGTCAGGCTCGCCGCCAATCGCGTGGAATCCGGTCGCCTCCATGGCAAAACCTGAAGCTGCTACGGTACGTGTTTTGCGCATAGCCACGTACCTGTTGTTGGGATTTTTGTGTGCCGTCGTCTACTGGCCTTTGGCGGGCTTGGCCCAGTCCGTTCCTGCCGGTCGAACGGCGGACGGAACGCGGACCTCGGCCAATGTGGCGACTGACGATCTGCCGTTCGCCGATCCAATTGCGCGCCCGCAGGGTTCGATTGCGCTGTCCCACCTCTACCCGCAGCCCGGACCGGTACGGCTGACAGGCGGTACGGCGTCGTTCAATCTTTCCATTCCGCTCGCGGGCAGCGTTGTCCTCCAACAGGCATCCGTCGAATTGCACTATACCAACTCGATCGCATTACTGCCCGGGCGCTCGGTGATGTCCATACGCCTGAACGACGCAACACTTGCGCAAGTCCACCTCGATCCGGCGCAGCCGGTCGGTGTAGTCACGGTCGATCTTCCGGCCGAGTTGTGGCACCCCGGTTACAACAATCTCACGGTCGACGTCTCTCAACACTACACCGACCAGTGCGAAGATCCGAACGCGCCGGAACTTTGGACCGAGATCGACTTGTTCCATTCCCGGCTACATTATAAAGTCGCATCGCGGCAGACCCCATATCTGCTGTCGGATCTGGACGCGATCCTTTCACCTGGTCTCGGTGGTCAATCGCGCGTTCTTTTGCTGACCGCCCCAGCGACCACGGCGGATCGACTGCGCAGTGATGCCTTGCCGTATGTTGCTCAAGCCCTGGCCTTGCGCCGCCGCTACGCACCTCTGACGATCGAAGCAACGCCATGGACCGAAGGCGCGCAGAGCGGCCTTTCCTACCTGCCCAGTTCGGCACCGGCAGACGTTCTGCATGTCCTGGTCGGGACGCCCGGCGACTTGGCGGGGGTACTTCCGAAGGATGAGCTGCCGGCAATTGGCGGTCCGGACGTTTTTCTCGACAACATCGGCGGCGGTCGGGCCCGGCTTGTCATCACAGGCCGCACGCCGGACGAAGTCATTACTGCAGCGCATGATCTTGCGGTACTTCAGGATCACCTCACACCGGATACGCAAGCTCTGTTCCCGCCAGGACAAAATCCGACGCAGGCGATGCCGCTGACCGGCAGAAGCGTCGTGCGGCCAGGCACCACCTACTCCTTCGATGAGCTTGGCACCAGCACGGCGACCCTTAGCGGTGCTGGCATCCATCGCGTCTCGGTGCCGCTGCCGCTCGCTGCAGACTTCTACACGCAAGAGAACGCCAAGGCGGACCTCTCGCTGGATTTCGCCTACAGCGCGGCCATGGGGGCGGGCTCGGCCATGAACGTTCTCGTCAATGGCCAGTTTGTCCAGGGCATTTTCTTCGACAACACCGCCGGCACGCGATTCACTAACTACCGCCTGCACATTCCTGTCGAACTGCTCCGGCCCGGAATGAACACGCTCGATTTCCAGCTCGCTACCCATCCCTACAGGGTGGGGGCCGCATGCACGAGTCAACAGGCCGATGAGATCTTCGCTCAGATCTTCGGAACGTCGACTATCCACCTGCCGGATGCGGGTCATGCCGCAATGCTGCCGGACTTGGCCCGGTTCACCGCTGCCGGTTTTCCGTTTGTATCGAATGACGGCAACGCAGCCGGCACGATCTATATCGACTCCGCCGCCCTCGAGGGAAGCGCACTCACGCTGATCGGCAAACTAGCGCAGACCGTTCAAGGCCCGGTCAGCGGCTGGCGGGTTGTTGTTGGCGTTCCGGATAAAATCACAGGACAGGCGATCGTCCTGGCGACAGCCGATCGCCTCTCGAGCGATTACTACGGCAACCTGGCAGCGGCCATCGCCAGGACAAAACGGTGGCCCTACCGAGCGCTGGAGGATCTGCGCACAGTCAGCAGCCAGCCGCATCTCACCGTCGGCAACCTGTGGTCGGCTTTATTCGGCCAGACCTCGCGCGCGATCCCATTTCCGCCACAGCAAAGCCTGACCCAGCGCACCGCGCTTGGCGATCTCGGCGTGGGGTTCGAGCTGCGCAACCCGCACGGCGCGGCAAGGGACACGCTGATGGTCGTCACTGCCGATACCGATGCGCGGATTGCTGATCGTGTCCAGGCGCTGGTGCAACCGGAAGTGTGGTCGCAGCTGAAGGGCGATCTTGTCGCCTGGCGAGAACCGACTGCGCCGGTGTTCACGATGGAGGTTGCCCAGCGGTATGAGGTGGGTAGCAAGGATCCATGGCTTCTACTCAGGCTCGCGGTTTCGAACAACCCGTTGCCCTGGATCGCGGCAGCCGCAATTGCTGCGGCGCTCGCGACCGCGGCTGCCTTCATCCTGCTCCGGCGTCGCAAAAGGGATTTGGATAAAGGGCAGGCATGAGCCGCCGACATCTGATCGTTCTGGGCATTCTTCTGGGCGGCATGAAGCCGGCACTCGCCGGCGAGTGGTTCTCGTTCCTCTTCGGCAAGCATAAATCCGTGGAACTCGACCCGCAGCTTTGGGAGCAATACCGCGCGCGTTTCGTCACCGCGGACGGACGCGTGATCGACAGGGATAACGACCCCAAGGGGATCACGCACACCGAAGGGCTCGGCTACGGCATGTTGCTCGCCGAGGCCGCAGGTGACCGCGCGCGTTTTGACCAGCTCTGGCGATGGACCCAGAGTCATCTGCGCCGACCAGACGGCTTGCTTTCCTGGAAGTTCGGCGCTTGCGGTTCGCAGGGCGATTGCGTTCTTGACAAGAACAATGCCTCCGATGGCGACATTCTGATCGCCTGGGCGTTGTTACGCGCTGCCAAGACCTGGGCGCAAGCGGACTATCTGGCCGCGGCGCGCGATATCGCCACGTCGATCTCGGACAAGGTGATTATTCGCCTCGGAAAAGATACGCTGCTGTTGCCCGCCGCCGATGGCTTTTCCGATCAATCCGGTGTCGTGATCAACCTATCCTACTGGGTGTTCCCCGCCTTCAACGCCTTCGCGGCGGCATTCCAGAATCCGCTCTGGCACCAGCTCTCTGCGACCGGCATGGCGCTGCTGCGCGAGGCCCGTTTCGGCGCGTGGCACCTGCCGCCAGACTGGCTGCACATCGGGAAAGGCGCGACGGGCCCCGCCGATAAGTTCCCGCCTCGCTACAGCTTCGACGCCGTGCGTATCCCTCTCTACCTTGTCTGGGGCGGAATTACGGACAAAAACTTACTGGAGCCATTCATTTCATTCTGGTCGGCTCCCCATCCGAATGGCGTGCCAGCCTGGGTCGATCTCAAGACAAATGCTGTCGCTCCCTATGCCTGGTCGACCGGTGTAGCCTCGATCGCACAGGTAACCGAGCGGGCGAGCGGCACAGCCGGCGGCACAACGGCCGGATTGCCCGTGCCCGGTGCGAACGATGGCTACTACTCGTGGAGTCTATCTCTCCTTGCACGAATCGCCGCGACTGAGATCGGCGAATGAGGCGGATCGGACGAGCCGGTCGCGCCGCGGCGGGAGGGCCGAAAGGCTTATGTCGATCTCTGGGGAGTGCCATCGGCGGGCTCGTGCTCGGTTTCATTCCTCAGACGACGTTGGCGCAGCAGACGCTGCAACAACAGCAGGCTCCCGGCGTCATCGTGGAACACCCGCAGACGGGTCCCAACGTCACGACACGACCTGAGCAAGGCACCACGACACGCCAGCAACAGGAGCCCCTGCAACCCTCAGTGACCGTTCCCCCCGCCGGTGTTCAAGAGAATGTCGACACGACCGGCATCTGGTACCGTTTGCATTTGCACGATCTGAAAGGCGCGGAGGCCGAGTTCACTCGTCTCAGCCACGCTCATCCGCGATGGAAGCCGCCCGCTGACCTCATCTTCGCATTGCGGTCTGCGGAGTTCGACGCAGCCAAAGCACAGGGCAATACGGACGCAATGCGCCGGCTCGCGAGATCAATCGGCTCGTTCGACCGTTGCGCGCATCCCGATCTCGCCTGGAGCATCGCCCAGTCTCCCGGCATCGGCGACAGACAGACGTTGCTGGACATGGCGCAGCACTGTGCCAATTCTGGCGTCGCCGCCGGATCGATGGACCGCTATCTGCACGGTCTTCCGCCGGCGAGCCAGATGGCGACCGCCACGTCGCTCGCCCAACAACCGTGGCCGCAATCGGTACGCCAGGTTCTCGACGGGGTAAGGTTACAGACGTCGCTCGCTGCACTCGCGGCGGGCCATCCGACGGATACCGAGCTTGCCGATGCTGAGGCGATAGCCAACACCACGCGAAACGCGGGAGCCGCAATCGCCTTAGGCTGGCATTATCTCAACAGCGGAAACGCGACAAAAGCCGCACAATGGTTTTCCACCGCCGTCTCCTGGGGCGGCGGAGCGTCGGCGCAGGCAGGTCTCGACCGCTCGCTGCAAGCCGCTCGCGGCGCCGCGGTGGCCAGCAAGACCCCGCCCCCCAAGAACCCGCCCGCCGCGGCGCCGATCCGGCCGGCGCGGGTGCCAGCTACGCCACCTGCCGACGTATCCTTGACCCAGGCACTGAACGAGGTCGATCGGGGTGCACCGATGAGCGAAATCATCGGGAACGTGCAGCGCGCCGTCGAGCTCGGCAGGCGCGATGCTTGGGAAACCGTTGGCTGGCGATTGCTCGATCACCACAGACCACAGGACGCTCTTACTGCATTCACGCAGGCAAGCCCGACGGAGAACGCGATCTTTGGACGCGTCCTGGCGGCGCGCGCCGCCGGTCATGAAGCTGAGGCCAGCACGGTGGCGTGCGGGCACCGCTCCTTGTCACAACGTCTGACGCAAGCCTGCGCCGATGTGATCGCCAACCAGCAACTCGCCGCCTACAGAGCTGGCAACTATGCCGAGGCGGAAAAGCTCGGCGACCAGTTGGCCGAGATTGCACCCGATCGGAGCGGCGCCCGAGTGCTGACAGCCTGGAGCGCATACCATACCGGCGACCCGAAGAAGGCCGCGGACATATTCGCCGCGCTATACGATCAGAATCATACCCCGGATTTGGCGCAGGGCTTGGCACTGAGCTTGCGGGCCTCCGGACAGCCGCAGCTGCTGGCCGACCGTGTCGCGGCCGGCGACACGGTCCTCGGCAACATTGTCGCGGCTGAGGATGCGGACACGGCCTGGTACCGCAAGCAGTTCGATCTTGCGGCAACAGGCCCCTCACCCAACCCCAGTCTCTCTGGCCGGCCGGGCTGGTTGGTCGGCACCGGCATGGAGACAGCGCTGATCAGCGGCGCACCTGGCCAGGACCGCTTCAACGCCCTGGCGGGGCGAATTTTCGCAGAGGGCATGGCAGGACCGGTCCGCATCGGTGTGTCGTTGACCGGCGCCGGCATCGACATCGGAACGCCTCCGCCGGATGCGTTGATCGGCCTGCGGCCGCGTCCGGATCAGGAGGCACCGACAACCGGGGCCGGCATCATTCAGCCGGAATTGAGCCTGAGTTGGGAGACGCCTGGCTGGACCACCAGCGCCCGACTCGGACTGACGCCGCTGAATGCCGCGGTCAGTCCCTTGCCAACGGCGAGCCTGTCAGTGACCCACTATATGGATCCTGTCATCCTGAGCGGTCGCGTCTTTGCGCAGGACGTGACGAACAGCCTGTTGTCTTACGGCGGGATGCACGACCCGGTAACCGGAGCGGCCTGGGGACGAGTCATGGACATGGGCGGATCGCTGCAAGCGATCTATCTTCCGGCGGACCGGGTCAGCGTGTCCTTTACCGGTGAGGGCGCCCATCTTGTCGGTGACGACGTGGCGAGCAATGACCGAGTTTCGCTCCGGTTGGACGTCGCTTACGACTTCCGGCCTGAGGGATTCGATCACCTGAGGGTTGGCCCATTCGTCTCGTTCGTTCATTATGAGCGTAATCTCGATTTCTTCACCTTCGGCCAAGGTGGCTATTACAGTCCGGACTCAGACACGCGCGAAGGTGTTTTGCTCGATATCCTGACCGCCGAAGGGCGGCGATGGCAAGTCGAAGCCAAGCAATCGCTTGCCTACGGCAATGTGTCAGAAGCAGCTTCGCCCGAGTACCCGCTGTCGAACTCATCGCTCGCTTTTGCCGGAACGAGGTTCTCGGGTGTCGACGCGGATACCCAACTGCGCGGCAGCGTTCTGCTCTCGGATCATCTCATCCTGTCGGGGTTCATGGGTTATTCCAATGCGCCGGGTTACAAGGGTTTCGTCGCCGGCGCGTTTCTCAGCGTGCCATTCGACGCCCGCCGGGGCGTCTTCAGTACCGATCTGCCTGATAGCACATTCAGGCCCTTCGACGTGTGGAGGTAGCAGTCCCCAGGCCCGTCCTGCGGCTAGCCCGGCACCGGACATGGCACGGCCTTCCAGATCTCGGTCGCGTAGCGCGAAATCGTACGGTCGCTGGAAAACGGGCCCGACGCGGCGATGTTGAGAATTGCCTTGCGGGCCCATGCGTCGCGATCGGTGTACAGCGCGCAGACCGCGCTATCCGCCTCCAGATACGATTTCAAGTCGGCGAGATGCATGTAGATATCACCCTGGGCAAGCAAGGCATCGGTCAGTGGCCGAAAGACGTCGGGCTCATTACGGCTGAAATAATTGCTGGATATCAGGTCCAGAGCGGACCTGGCTTCCGGGTCATTCTGATAGTGCCAATACGGGCTGTACCACCCGCGGCTTTCAGCGACCTCCTGGGCGCTCAACCCGAAAAGAAAGAAGTTCTCTTCACCAGCCTCGGCCGCCATTTCGATTGTTGCCCCATCCCGCGTGCCCACGGTCAGTGCGCCGTTCATCATGAATTTCATGTTGCTGGTGCCACTGGCCTCGTAGCCACTGGTCGAAATCTGGTTCGACACGTCCGCGGCCGGGATCAGCCGCTCCGCCAGCGAAACGCAATACTCAGGCAGAAAAACGACTTTCAGTCGTCCACGGACCATGGGATCGCCATCGATCGTGCCAGCGAGGTTGTTGAGGAACTTGATAATGAGCTTGGCACGGCGGTAGGCAGGTGCCGCCTTTCCGGCGAAGAAGAACGTGCGCGGCGTCATCTCGAGGTCTGGCTGCGCCCTCAGCCTGTTGTAGAGAACCACGATTCGCAACGCGTTGAGCATTTGCCGCTTGTATTCATGGATTCGCTTGACCTGACAGTCGAAGATGCTTTCGAGATCGACTGCTTGATCCGATGTCGCCTTTAGCCAGTCGGCAAAGCGCGTCTTGGCGCGATGTTTCGCCTTGCGGAAAGCCTCCAGGAAATCACGCTCGTTGGCAAGCGGCTTCAGCCTCGCGATCTGGTCGAAGTCGGTCGTCCACGCGTCGCCAATCGCAGCGGAGATAACGCCGGCCAGCCCGGGATTTGCCACCAACAGCCAGCGTCGCGGCGTGACGCCATTGGTTTTGTTGTTGAATCGCTCCGGGAAAATCTCGGCCAGGTCCTTGACGGTGTTCGTGCGCAGCAGCTGAGAATGAATCGCTGCCACACCGTTGGTGCTATGTGAGCCGACGATTGCCAAATGAGCCATCCGGACCTTCTTCTCTGGTCCCTCCTCGATCAGGCTGACACGCGCCGCACGCGCCTCGTCGTTTGGATAGCGGACGCGGACCGCGGCGAGAAAACGCCGATTGATCTCGAAGATAATCTCGAGCTGACGCGGCAACAGTTGCTCAAAGTAGTGCAGCGGCCACTTCTCGAGGGCTTCCGGCAACAGCGTGTGGTTCGTATAGGCCAGAGTCCGCTGGGTGAGGTCCCAGGCCTCGTCCCATCCGAGCCCCGCCTCATCGAGCAGGATGCGCATCAGTTCTGGAACCGCCAACGTCGGGTGCGTGTCGTTGAGCTGGATCGCGACTTTGTCAGGCAGCCTGCTCCAATCCGAATTGCTGCGCCGAAATCGCCGCACCAGATCCGCGAGCGAGCACGCCACCAGGAAGTACTCCTGAATGAAGCGCAACGCTTGCCCGACCTCGGTAGAATCATCCGGATAGAGAACGCGGGTCACCGTACGGGCCGCCAGGCGGCCGGTCAACGCTCTGACGAAATCGCCGTGGCTGAACTCCTGAAAATCGAAGTAATCCGGCGACGCCGAGTGCCACAGCCGCAAGCTGTTGATCGTCTTGCCGCCGAAACCGATGATGGGGCGGTCGAATGGCACCCCGACCAGGGTGGAGGGGCGGCCAGGCACGACCTGCAGGCTTCCCTCATGCATCTCAAAACTGCTGCCGAGTGTGATATGTACGCGCTCGCTGAAGCGCGGCACCTCCCACGGGTCCGGACGGCGTAGCCAGTTGTCCGGATGCTCGACTTGCCAGCCATTTTCTATCGTTTGCCTGAACATACCAAACTCGTAGCGCAGGCCGTATCCCATTGCCGGAAGCTGCATCGTCGCCATCGAATCGAGGAAACAGGCTGCCAAGCGTCCCAGGCCGCCATTTCCGAGACCTGCATCCGGCTCTTGCTCGGCCAGCCCAAGCCAGTCGAGATTCACCTCCTGGCCAGCATGTTCCGCATACGGATGCAGACCGAGATTGGTGATGTTGTTGATCAGAGAGCGGCCGATCAGGAATTCCATCGACAGGTAGTAAATGCGCTTAGGATTCTGCTGGCCGTAGGTGCGCTCAGTCTGGACCCAGCGCCGGGCCAGAGCGTCCCGCACCGATCGCGCTGCAGCGTCAAATTTCTGATGCGCGCTAGCGGTAGTCGGATCAATGGCATCATCAAACAGGAGATGCTGCTCGAACAGCCCCGTCACGTCCCCGGCCAACCGCACAGGACCGTGGCTGTAGCGGTCCAGAACCTCCGCACCAGCGTTGAGATCGGTGTTCATTGTTGACTCCTCCTGCAGACGTCAACCGGCCTCGCATCGTCGGCCTGAGTACAGTCGGTTCGAGGCGATGGCGGTAACAAACGCGCGAGCCACCCGAGGGGATGCCGCGCGGCATTTCGCTCAGACCCCACCACCGTTCCGGCGGTTCGCTCGGCCACAACCGAATGCCCCGCGCAGAACCGGGGCGGCAGTTTCTTGCGGGTGGTCGAAGCGGACGCGCGGGTCGTCGGGGCCTCCATCGAAGATGGGTTTTCCCTCGCAAGAGTATGGGGTATCGTCAGCATCGGCTGAAAAGGTCCCGCACCGTCTCACGACGGCGATGTTGGACGCGCCCCCGTCCAGACATCGAGCGAGCCGCTGCTTGGAGGTGGCCACAATGACTGACTGGTCCGGTCGGCTTCAGGAATTTGTGGACGGCATTGCGGCGAGCGTCGCCGTTGTCGGAACCGATCCGTCCGGCCAGCTGATCGTGCCGGCGTGCAACAAAAATTTCTTCGACATGACGGGCGGGCGGCCGTTCGGTACGCATCAATTTCCGCTGGAGCTTGACGCGTTGGTGCCGAGTTACGCGCGGCATGAGTTTCGTGACAAACTGCATGAATGCTTCGGCTCCGGCGTCGCGCAGGAACTCGAACAGGCCTATGATCTGAAGGATGGCGGAACCCATTGGTGGCGCCTGTCGTTGAAACCGTTCCGACATACGGAAGGCGGCGATGCGGTGCTCGAGATCCTTATCACCGGTCTCGATATCACGCAAAAGATGGAACTGACACATCAGCTGCAGATCAGCACGTCTCGCTTTCGTTCGGTGGTCG
>JASHVB010000919.1 GCA_030039695.1 Acetobacteraceae bacterium | reverse complement strand
CTTGACTGCGCCACCATCACAAGGATGTTCGCCCAGGCTAGACGCAACACGACCGATAGCACGGATCCTGCTAACAGCGCTTGCGTACGTGCATCAAGCCGATCGAATCTCATCGGCTTCGCTGCTGGCAGCGGCCTCGTGTCACAGGTCACGGGCATTTTTGTCGCTCTCCTCCTTCGACACAGCACGAAGGATCGCCTGGCTCGCAGCGATCCGAGGACTCACGCGATGGGTGCATTAATGCCAGCGACCACCGCGTATAGACCCCAGGCTAAAACGAACATCGCCTCAACTTCAGGCCGATTGCATTGCCGCAAACTCTCAATGCCATGAGCGGCCGTCAGCAGGCGTCTCCGGCTGGTCGACCTGCTATTCTTAGTGTTGCCGGCTTGTTCGTATCGGCCGTGTGGGTGCGGCGCCCTCTTGCGTAACCGATCCTAGTTCCTGTCGGGTGCCGGAATTCCCATATCGAAGCCATTCAGGATCATTGCGACATTGCTGTACATGCCGACGAGGAAGATGAGTTCGGCAACGCCGTTTGGTCCAAATGCTTCCTTAGCAAGACGGAATGGCAGCTCAGGCATCGTCCCGCCGGCTACCAGGACAGCTGCGGCGTCGTAGGCGAGTCCTTGCTCGCGCGACAACCCGACCGGCTTCTGCCCGGAAATGATTGTCGATACCACGTCGTCACTGAGATGCGCGGCCTTCTGGGCGAGCGCGACGTGAGCGTATACTTCGTAGCCTGCCCTGAAATTAGCCCCTGTCACCAGAATAGCGATTTGACGACACGGCTCGGGCAAAACCGACGTTGCGGTCAGCTGCTTGGAGAGCTCCCAGGTGGCGCTGCCGACTCTCGGCCAATGAAGCCATGGATTCCACGGGCCTGTAAGGGATCCATCGGCACACATCGAAATGAACCCTTGATAGTCGGACCCGATGCTGGCTTTCATGTCGTCGTACAACGCGCGCTGCTCGGGCGTAAGCTCACTCGGCGATATCAGTGGTAGTCGCATGGCTTGATCCTCGATGATTAATTGCCTTCAGACTACCGTCGGCATGACCCGGCCTCATTTATACGGGTGAATGTGAGTTTCCTATCAAGGTATGGGTGCTTATGCCTCAAGCATGGTATTCGAAAGACTTCTCTCGTGAACTTCTTGCATGGTCGAACGGTCGCCATACCTGTCGACAATGGCAATACCGTGAACCGATGTTCGGAGAGTGGGCAAATGAAACTGGAAGATCATGTCACTGAGGTGGAGCGCGAGGGAGGAGTGACGTTCGTCTCAATGTGCTTCGCACCTCACAACCTGATGGGAAAAGCGCTTATGGATGGGCTGATTGGCGCCCTTAAACAGGCCGAGGCGGATGGCGCTCGTGCCATCGTTCTACGCAGCAAATTGCGAAATTTCTGCGCGGGTGCGGATCTGACGCTCTTCGAGAACAAGGGCGCAGCGATTTACAACGGGCAGTTCGAGATCCTGCCCTATTTGGAGGCGATCGAGGCAATCTCCGTCCCCATCATCGCCAGTGTCCACGGCTTGGCGGTTGGCGGCGGGTTGGAGCTCGCGCTCGCGTGCGATATTATCATCGCAGCCGATACCGCGAGGCTTGGCAGCGTCGAGGTGACGCTTGGCGTCCATCCGCTAATGGGTGGCATTCAGCGCGTAGCCGCTCGTGCCGGTGCTGCGAGGGCCAAAGAGATGGCGTTGCTCGGCCGGCGCTACGACCCTGCGACCCTCGAGTCCTGGGGCATCGTCAACACGGTCGTGCCGGAGGCGCGCCTGAACGAGGTGACCCGAACGATCGGACAAGAGCTCGCGCACGGTCCAACAAGGGCCAATTCGGCGACGAAAGCGCTGGTCACCAAATTCCTCAACGAGGGTCTAGCCACGGCAGACCTCGCGATGTTCGAGCTGCAGAGGCCAATCTTCGAAAGTGACGACTTGGCGATTGGGTTGAAGGCCTTCAACGACTTCAATTCGCCTGGGCACGCGATATTCACCGGGCGCTGAAAAGGAACTTCATCATGTTACGTAGCGGACCCCTGAACGGCCTGCGGGTCGTCGATTTCACCCGTGTATTGGCCGGCCCACATTGCACCAAGATCTTGCACGATCTCGGCGCAGACGTTGTCAAGATCGAACCACCAAGCGGTGACATCACGCGATCGGCTTTTCCACGCGACAAAGCCGCAGCATTGTCGGGGTATTACATCCAGCAGAACGCCGGTAAGCGCAACATCAGTGTCGATCTCAACTATCCCGAAGGGCGGGAAATCGTCTGGAAGATGTGCGACTCGGCCGACATTATCGTCGAGAACTTTCGTGCAGGTACACTTGAGTATTTCCAGATGGACTATGAGGCGGTCGCCAAGCGTAATCCTCGCGTCATATACGCCTCGATCAGCGGCTACGGCCAGAAGGGCCCGCTGTCGGGACGAAGCGCCTATGCAGTGACAGTACATGCAGAAACCGGATTTCTCGATGGCTTTGCCGATCATCTCAAGCCCGATCTCCAGAAACCGCGGCACGACTTATATTCGCATGCCGACGTCTATACCGGCCTTGAAGCCACCATCGCGATCCTGGCCGCCCTGCGCGGGCGCGAGAGGACGGGCGAAGGCCAGTATATCGACGTATCGATGGCCGCAACGATGCTTTCCGTTAATGAACTCGTCCACGCGCTGTTATCGGACGTCGACATGGGCGCCGAGCCGCTCGCGCTCGGCCCGAGCGACTCGCCATTCTTCACCACGGCTTATGGCAATAGGGTGACAATCGCGACAAGCCTGTACAGCGAGGTGACGTTTCCAAACTTCCTCGCCGTCATGCGGCGGCCGGATCTTGCGAGCGACCCACGCTTCCTCACCACCGAGTTACGGAGGCGGAATATCGATGCTCTGCATGAGATCGTCCAGGAGTGGATCAACACATTCCCGACACCAGGGTTGCTCGATGCCCAGCTCGACGAGGTCAAGCTGGCTTTCGGCGATATTCACACCACGAAGCATTTCGCCGGATCTGAGTGGTCGAAATGGTGGGGAGCGATCGAGGAGGTGAGCGACCGGCAAGGCAGGCACGTGAAGATCCCGGGCAAGCCCTGGCGGTTCTCAAAGGACCAGTTGATGCCGGCGGGCGCGCCTTCCTACCGAGGTGAGGACAATGCCGAAGTTCTCAGGGACCTAGGCTACGACGACGCCCATATTCAGGCGTTCGCCGAGGCCGGCGTGATCCTGTCCAACGTGCCGCCGCACCTCGAGCAGCACGACGATAACAGCTGACGACTGCGAGCTCAGTACAATACCGGAGAGACTCTGTGGTCTCTCCGGTTCTGCAAGAAAGTGGGCTATCGGATGAGTAGTAGCCTCGGACCAACACTTGTTCAATGCCGGGTCAAACGCTGAAAGGCGGGGGATCGATCGCTATCCAAACGGAGATCAAGCCGTCCAGCGTGCCCGGTGCCATGTTAAAAAGGGCCTTCTTGAGGCGCCGACGTCAGGATGAAGGTTTGGGTGTAGTGCGCAGGAGCGACGGGTTCACGGCATGAACCTCCCATGGCGAAATGCAGTAATGCTCTATTGCGCGACCCAGGATGTAAGGATCGTTCGCCATGAGCGCTTCGGCCGACTGCATCGTCTCGGTCTCGTAGAGGAATAAGCCTCCGACGTCGTCCGCGAAAGAACCCGCAGCCACGAGAAGTCCCCGATCGCGCAGGTCAAACAGATATTTTTGGTGAGCCGGACGCAGTTCGAGGATCTTGCGCCGATCACCGTATTTCAAATAGTCCACGAAGATCATTATTGGCTCCTTTCTTTCGAGGTCAGCGGACCAAGCACAGACCACACGAGGACGATAGATGCACCTCGCCCCGCCGATCGCGCCGATACGCCCTGATAAGCCTATTTCCCGGCAAACGTCGCCCTGGGAAACTGCTTGCCACCATTGACGGCATCCGCGGCGTTCCGGAGCGCCGTCCGCACGTCTTCCGTCTCGAACAGCGGCATCGACACGTCGTAGAGGGCGGCCATGGCTTCCGTTTCGCCGTCGTGCGCCCATTTGCGCAGCATGGCTTTGGTACCGGCATAAGCGCCAGGCGGCCCCTCGGCTAGGCGCCGCGCAAAGTCGGCAACCCTGCTGTCGAGCCGGTCATCATTGACAACCTGGTTGACCACGTTCCACTCGGCCATCTGCTCGGCGCCAACAATGTCAGATAGGAACACCAGTTCTGCCGCTTTGGCGCGACCCACGCGTGCTGCGATCTGTATCATACCGCCTTGCAACGTCATAATTCCGAGCTGTGCCTCCGGAAACGCAAAGTGAGCCGAGCGCGCAGCGAGGATCATATCGCAGCTCAGCGCCAGCTCGAATCCGCCGCCCATGCAAGCGCCTTGCACCACGGCAACGGTCGGAATACTAAGCCGTCCTAGGATATCCAGTGCTTTTGCGAAGACCTCGATCCGCGGCCGAAGGCTTGCTACGGACACACCTGGCCAGTCTCTGACGTCCCCGCCAAGACAGAAATCAGCGCCCTCTCCGCGAACGATCAATACGCGCGCCGCGCTGCCAGCGATCCTATTGAACGCGTCACGCAGATCGATTCTCATGTTGAAATCGATGCGGTTGCCAACAGGGTGATCGAGCGTGATTGTGGCAATCGTCTTGACCAGATCAACTCTTATAAAGGACATGATGGCCTCTTCACGTCAGATATCGAAGTGGTGGATGTGCCGCCGTCTCTAGCGGCCATGGCGTGCAGCGGCGCCGGCGCAGGCCGGTGCGATCCCCCGTCTCTGCCACCCTCGCGCGTCCTGATATGACCCGCCCAAGTTCGGCACGGTGGCCCGGCAAGCGGTCTGAGATCACGCCCCGCCGATTTCTGTCGGACACCAGACGAAGACACCACTTTTTGAAGGTCCTCGCCGGTGGTGCGACCGTCAGTTGGCGCCAGGGGGCGCCGGTGGGACAGGCAGGGCAACATCGGTCGCCAACTTCCAGCCAGCGGGCGTGCGAATCCAATCGACAATCATCAGGAATGGTTTCGGGACTGGCGTCTGGCCAGCGTATGCCACCGATATTTTCAGAGGGACATAGGTTTCCGCGATATTGGAAGTCAGCCCGACGGTCTTCAGATTGGCATAATCGGGATACATGACGAATATGCCTGAGTAGAGCTCCCTGAAGTGCTGCAGAACCACGTCCTTGCCCCAGAATCCGGCCCAATTGCCTTCTGCCGCTGTTGCGGTCTTTGCAACGAACAGCGTCGACGGCGAGTCCCAGACCATGGTTCGCACTTTGGCAACGTCATGACGATTTTCTGCCTCTATCAGCCTGTGATAGGTCGCGTTCACCTCGCTGATCGTCTTAGGCGGGAGCGGGTCAACATAGTTCGCTGGCTGTGCATGACAAACCGCTCCAGACGCCGCCAGGAGTGCGGCGCCGAGCACGATTGAGCTTTGTAGGGATCTTACCATAAACGTGGGCATTGCCTTCGCTCCTTAACGGAAAAACACCGCCACACAACGATACAACGCCACGCGAGCCGGCCAACTATACGGACGGCGATTCCCCTTATATGTCGGTATGCCACCCGCGCGAGGCGGCTCGGCGGCCGACGGTCATATTCCGCATGATTGAACGTCACTACGGACCCTCGTTCAGGCCTGCTCGCCTGAGCGCCTCAGAGAGCTCGCTCACTTCAAACGGCTTTCTAAGCAGGCAAATTGCGCCACTACGTCGTGCTCGCTCGGGAAGATATGACTCGGGACGTGCAGTGATCATTATCACCGGGGTGACGATTCGTTCCCGATCCAGCCACCTCTTCAGCTCTATCCCACTTAGTCCCGGCATCTGAATATCCGTGATCACACAGTTCGTGATTCTGCACTCTGGTGAGCCGATGAAGGCTTTTGCCGAGGAGTAGGCGTTGACGCTAAAGCCAAGTGCTCTCAACAGGTCGCCAACCGCCTTGAGCATCGATATGTCATCGTCAATTAGTGAGATGTGTGGGGATGGCAAGGCTTAGTTCCTACTCGATGACTGCGTTTACGTTCAGGCAAGAACCGAGCCTTTCTTTGGCTCCGCGAACTGGTGCAGCAGCGCGACAGCTGGTCGACTGCGCCTACCCAATCAGCAACGAAGCCAGTTAAATGTCCCGCGAGTTTGCAGGAGTTTTGAAATACCCCATTTCGGGAGGCGCCGCCTCCCATAGGCTCGATACAAAAGGTATCTGCGCACTTGTGCCTTCGTCAGCCGTTATGGCGTTAGGAAGCGGAGGCTAGAAGAGAGTCCGGCGTTCCTGCACCATACGAAGGTATAATCGCTCATCTTCTAGTATAGTTGGCTTGGCAAGTTGGTGCTCTAATTCTGATCCCGACTGCGACGGAGTGGATCTCGAGTTAAGCTAAAGGACCGGAACGGGCTGCAGCGTTCGTGTCTACTTCTGCGTGCTTCTGACCGGAATGTTATAAATGGGCGTTGGCAATCGTGAAGATATTTCCGGCCTGAGAGACGTTAGAACTGTCAACTTGTTGGCTCTGGTCCGCCCGCTGTTGAAGGTTTCGGAGCAGATCCAGACGGAAGATGTTGCCCGTGCGTTGCTGTCCGCCTCGATGGAAGTATCGGGAGCAGACTATGGTATTCTGGTGCGCTATCAGGAAGGCAGGTCAGCGTTCGCTGTTGAGGCACATCATTGCGAGAGCGTTGTGTTGCGATCGGGCACGACAGAAACTATCGACGCACCCACAGCGTTCATCGATCAAGCATTCAGGTCTTCCCAACCAAGAACCACCGAAAATCCGGCTGAAATCAGTTCTCTGCTGAGCGGCTACCCTCGCCGGCGCATCCCCCTGCAGGTGGTGTGCATTCCGTCGCAATTTGGCGAAGGGGCATCGTCGGTTCTATATCTCGAGATCTCTGAAAAGCAGCGCACCACGGACGACGACACATCAATCGAACTATTGGATTTCTTCCTGAGCCAAGGGGAGATCTCCTTTCGAAACGCACAGCGGTTTGAAGCAATTGCATCTGAAAATCGTAGGCGCATCGAGACGGAAGAGAAGCTCCTGGCGGCCCAGACATCTTTATTGAAGGCCCAGCGCATCGGACAAATGGGACACTTCCGTTGGAATGTCAGAACAGGCGTTTCTCGAGCTTCAGACGAATGTTATCGGTTGTTCGGGATCGAGCCCGCACCTTCTATATCCTACCGCACATGGGCTGACCGAATTCACCCGGATGACTTTCCAGCAGTCGAGCGTGAGCTATTTCGGGCCGCGAACGCACGCGTTGTCTTCCAGGCTGAGTACCGCGCAGTACGTCCTGACGGTCAGACCAGGTATCTTAGAGCTGAAGGACATCCAGAGATCCTGCCCGATGGCGACGTCGAATATGACGGAATTATTTTGGATGTCACCGATAGCCGTTTAGCGGAACAACGCCTTCTGCAGCTACAGAACGAGCTTGCTGCGAGAATGCGACTATCTGCAATCGGAGAGCTTGCTGGGTCAATTGCTCATGAAATCAAACAACCATTGGCCGCGGTAGTTACATCCGCTGAAGCCAGCCTTCGCTGGCTTTCGCGAGATCCACCAAACCTAGAAGAGGCACGTAGCGCCTTATCGCGGCTCGCAAGTGATGGTCGTCGCGCGACGGCTGTTGTTGCAAGCATCCGGTCATTAGCCCAGACACATCAGAAGGCCACTCATCCGTTTGACATTCATGACGCGATACGAGACGTTCTCACCATTGAAAGGACCGAGATCGACCAGGCTGGTGCAAGTGTACTTCTAGGGCTGCTCGACAGACCGCTGGAGGTAGACGGAGACCGAGTTCAAATTCAGTTGGTTCTCGTGAATCTGATACGTAATGCATTAGAGGCAATGTACGAGGTGGAGAGCGGAGCGAAAGTGATCAAGATCTCGACAACCCAAGTAGCAGGCGGTTATGCACATATCAGTATCGCCGACTGCGGCGTCGGATTTGATCATGCCGATGTCGAACGTATATTTGAGCCCCTGTTTACCACGAAGTCGCATGGAATGGGCATGGGCCTCT
>JASHVB010000918.1 GCA_030039695.1 Acetobacteraceae bacterium | reverse complement strand
GTCCACGCAGCACCGAAACGTTTGGCATGATCGGGCGCAACGAACTCGCGCTCATGCGGCCACACGCCTATTTCATCAACACGGCACGCGGCGGCATCCATGACGAAGCGGCTCTGGCGCAGGCATTAACTGAGGGCCGCGCGCGGGACTCGACGTTTTCCTTGAGGAGCCGCCGCCCCCCGATCATCCGCTGCTGGCGTTGGACAATGTGGTGACCAGCCCGCACATCGCGGGGATGACGGTGGAGTCGATGCACCAGATGGTCGTGGCGACCGCGCAGCAGTGGATCGCGATTTTCGCAGGTGCCGTGCCGCCGCGGCTGGTCAACCCGGCGGCGTGGCCGCTCTATTCGCAGCGGTTCGCCGATGTGCTGGGGTTTCGGCCGGCGGAACTGCGGTAAGTTCTGTCCAGCCAGTTTGTCACCGGACCGGGTAGCGGAACAGGGATCCACCGATGTGACGATCTGAACCGTCCATCGCGCTCCCGACGGAAGCTGGTCCAGGGTGATCGGGTCCCGGCTTTCGCCCTACGGGATTCGCCCATCTCCGCGCAGGCGTGATGGCGTCATTCTGCCACGATGGATGGCGGAGAATCGCTCCATGCTGTGGCGGCAGCTGATCGGTCCCGGCGGTCTGTTGGGCAAGGCGAGCTGCCGCGCCGGGCGATCAGCCAGCTGGCCCGCGCCAGGCGCTGGCAGGCGTGCGCGTTCTTGTGCCGCTCGGTGCGACCCTCGCATTCGCCCCGATGAGGGTTCAGTCCCCGCACACGGCCGCCAGCTCCGCGCGCAGCTCCGCGATTCCGGCTCCGGTCTCGCTGCTCGTTGCGATCACGACTGGATGCGCAGCTGGGTGCGCGCGTGCGAGCGCCTCCATTTCCGTGCGCTTTCGTGCCAATGCTGGCGGCTTCACCGAATCGATTTTCGTCAGCACGATCTGGAACGTTACCGCGGCGCGGTCGAGCAACTCCATCACCGCAGTGTCGGCTGTCTTCTCTTCGATGCGTGCATCGAGCAGCAGCATCACGCGGCGCAGCGTGGGGCGGCCGCGCAGGAAGTCGAACATCAGACCCTGCCAGTCGTGCTTGATGGCCTTGCCGGCGCGCGCGTAGCCATAGCCGGGCATATCAACGAGCGTCAGGCGGTTGCCGAGATCGAAGAAATTGAGCTGCTGCGTTCGGCCCGGCGTGTGCGAAACGCGGGCGAGCGCGTGGCGGCCGGTGAGCGCATTCAGCAACGAGGACTTGCCGACGTTGGAGCGGCCGGCAAAGGCGATTTCGGGACCGGAAGGGGGAGGGAGGTGGTCGAGGCGCTGCGCGGCGTGGACGAAGCGGCACTCGGCGGCGAACAGACGGCGGCCGCGTTCGAGCTCCTCGGCTGTCGGTCCCTCACTCTCGGTGCTGCGCACGCCGGCCTCTCCCGTGCGCAGCGCGGGAGAGGTCTCCTTCATGTGCGCGCCAGACCGGGCCTTGCCAATCGCGTGCGACGCATGATCAGCCATTGCTGCCCAACCGACATCAGGTTGTTCCACGTCCAGTAAATCACCAGGCCGGCCGGGAAGCGTGCCAGCATAAACGTGAACAGGATCGGCATGAACTGGAACAACCGCGCCTGCACCGGGTCAGGCGGCGGCGGGTTCAGTTTCTGCTGCAGATACATCGTGCCGCCCATGATCAGCGGCCAGAGGCCGATATGCAGGTAATAGCCGAGAACGGGGATGACTGTCGGATTGATTGGCAGTAGCCCGAACAGGTTGAAGAGGTTGGTAGGGTCCGGTTGCGACAGATCGTGGATCCAGCCGAAGAACGGCGCCTGGCGCATTTCGATCGTTGTGTAGATGACTACGTACAGCGCCGCGAACACAGGAATTTGCACCACCATCGGCAAACATCCAGAGGCCGGGTTCACGCCCTCCGCCCGGTACATTGCCATCATTTCCTGCTGCATCTTCTGCGGATCGTCTTTCAGGCGTTCGCGCAGCGCGGTCATCTTCGGCCCGAGCAGCTTCATCTTGCTCATCGAACGGTACGAATAGTTTGCCAGTGGGAAAAACAGGATTTTCACGCCGGTGGTGAACGCGATAATCGCCAAGCCAAAATTCCCCAGCAGGCTGTTCAGCCAGTCCAGGCAATAGAAGATCGGCCGCGCCACCAAAAAGAGCCAGCCGAAATCGACCGCCTTGTTGAAATAGGGGATTTGGTACTCGGCCCCGTAGCGATTCAACAGGTTCACCAACTTCGCGCCGGCAAACGTGCGCCATTGCTTACTCGCGGTCGCACCGGCCGCCACTGTCACGGCGTTCTGCGCGATATAGCTGACCTGATACTGGCCGCTGCCTTCATCGATGAACCGGTAAGTCACCTTCACCGGTACTGACCGGTCCGGAATCAGAGCTGTCAGCCAATATTTGTCGGTGATGCCAGCCCAGCCGCCTGTCGTGGTCGCAGTAAAGGCGATGCCGTCGTTCTTCTTCCCTTTTGACTTCGCCGTGTCATACGTCATGCTGTGCAGGCTGCCGTCGACGACACCGAACAGGCCTTGGTTGATCCCACCGTAGAGCGAGTTGAAGCCCTCTGCTGGCGGCGTGTAGCCGCGCTTGATGCGCGCCCAGGGATAAAGCTGCACCGGCTTGCCGGACGTGTTCTTCACCGACTGCGTCACGGTGAACATGAACTGATCATCCACCGACAGCAGTAGTTGAAAGGTCAGTCCCTGACCGTTGTCCCACGACAGCGTCACTGGATGGTCTGCGGTCAGCGTGTCGGACGAAGCGGCCCAGACTGTGTTGTTGTCAGGCACCCTGACCGTCTCTCCCGGTGCCGCCACCCAGCCGTACTGCACATAATACGGTCTGTCGGTTGAGAGCGGCCTTAGCAGCCGCACGTTGGGTGAATCTGGCGCCAATGACTCGCGGTAGTCGTTCAAGATCAGGTCATCGATCCGCGCGCCCAGCAGGCTGATCGAACCGGTCAACCGCGGCGCGGCGATCTTCACGCGCGGCACGTTGGCAGGAACGGTGGCGTGTTCTGCGCCCGGCGCCGCGGCGGCCGGTGCGCCGGGACCGCCGGGCGCCTGCATTGGCTGGGACGCGGCGACATGTGCCGGCGGTGGCGGTGCCGGCGGCTGCGGCAGGTGCGGCTGAATCAGGAACTGGAAGATAAGAAGGATCGCGATGGAAATGCTGATCGCGGCAATGAGTCGCTTCTGGTCCATTCATGGCCTCGTTTGGCCGGCAGGAGAATGCGGGCACGCAGGGGGAACCGGATCGTAGCCGCCGTCGCACCACGGGTTGCAGCGCAGGATGCGCCCGGCGGCCAGCGCTGCGCCGCGTGCGGCGCCGTGCGTCTGCAGCGCCTCGATTGCGTAATCGCTGCAGCTTGGCCAGAACCGGCAGTTGGCACCAATTAACGGGCGAACCGTCCATTGGTAGGCGCGTACCGCGCCCACGGCGAGATAAGCCGCCGGCGTCACAGCACCCCCGTCTTTGTCAGCGTGCGCAGCAGGTCCTGGCGCAGGGCGGCGAACTCGCGTTCGCGCGTACCCTCGCGGCCGATCAGCACAAGATCGGCGCCGGCCACCGGATGTTCCTGCAACTCCAGCCGGGCGGCCTCTTTCAGACGGCGGCGGATGCGGTTGCGGATCACGGCGTTGCCGACCTTCTTCGTCACGGTAAAACCAAGCCTTGCCGGCGCATTGTCGTTCCGCTTTAGCGCCTGCAAGACCAGGCCCGGCGCTGCAGCCTTCCGCCCCTTGCCAGCGACGCGCAGGAATTCAGCGCGGCGGGTCAGGCGACCGCGGTTGGGCGACATGGACGCGGCCTTCTACTGGGCAGGGCCGCCGCGCGAGCGATCAAGCCGACAGGCGCTTGCGGCCCTTGGCCCGACGGTTGGCCAGCACCCTGCGGCCGCCGACGGTCCCCATGCGGGCGCGGAACCCGTGCCGGCGCTTGCGAACCAGCTTCGACGGTTGATAGGTGCGCTTCACGACGCTGTACTCCGGCCTGGGCAATTACAAGCGGCGGGCGCGCCCAGCGGGCGGCCCGTCGCAGGCGGCGGCTTATACGGTCGGGACTGGGGGGCGTCAATTGCGCCTTTTCTTCATTTTGGCCCCGGTTGCTCTCAGGCTCGCAGCATGCCCATCCCGCTGATCCGCAACGTCGATTCTGGCCGTGCACGCCCGCCGGAGAGCATGTACGGCGGAGCATGGCAGGCATTCCACGCCGAGGCGGGGATGCGCTGGCGCGGCGTAAGGACAGCACGAGGCCTTGCCACTCCGACGCATGAACTGTCCGCGCCGCCCGGCGGCCTCGAACGTTCCGACGTGCCGGGCGCAATCGCGCGTGAGCCACTGAACCGCTCCAGGCGGCAATTCGATCTGTCTGAGGAATGATCGGGCGGGACGCAAATGTCCCGGCGGGACCTGCAAGGCTCGGACCGGGAATGGTCGTCAGAGCCTGGGCCGGGTCTGTTCTCGCTGCGGAATTGTTCAGCACGAGCATGAGCGCAGCGGAATTGCGCAACCGCCTGACCATGCTGCCAACCAGCCCGCGCAGGACTCCGCTGGCCGCCGTCGTTGCACGAGCAGTGGATGCGGGCTTCGTTGTCCGCGGCCCGCCATTCGTGAGGCGTGCTGCGTCAGCCCATGCGGATGTTCCGGCGGCGTCGCACGCGAGCAGCCGCAGTCGCGACAAGAGATGTCTGGAGCTTCATCATCTGTGCCATGCCTGCTGATCGATCCGTGGGAAGTCCGGCTGAACTGCCACATCCCAATCGCAACAATATTTCCACACGACGTGGCGGCGAAAATCGCCCATTGCTGCTGCCATGCGATTGGCACGCCGATTCGTTCCACTCATCGTGCTTGCACTGGCTCTGCTCGCGCTGTGGGGCAGCGGCGTCGGCCACTGGCTGACCTGGGATACCCTGGCGCGCAACGAAGCCTGGTTGGCGGGTTGGGTCGGGTTGCATCCGGTTCTTGCCCCGGCCGTGTACGTCCTGGTGTATGCCGCCGCCACCGCGCTATCGCTGCCCGAGGCTGCCGTGCTCACCGTCGCCGGCGGGCTGCTGTTCGGCACTTGGCTCGGCGGCGCCCTGGCGGTGGTCGGTTCCACCACCGGCGCCGTCATCCTGTTTGCCGCGGCGAGGTCCGCCTTCGCACCGCTGATGGAAAAGCGAGCCGGCCCGCGCCTCAGCCGGATGCGCACAGAGCTTCATCGTAGCGGCTTTCTGTATTTGCTTTCGGTTCGGCTGGTGCCTCTGTTCCCGTTCTGGCTGGTGAATCTCGCGGCCGCGCTGGCCGGCATGCGTCTGCTGCCTTACGTCGGCGCGACACTGCTCGGCATCATCCCCGCCACAATCGTATATGCGGCGATCGGCTCAGGCATCGGCGACGTGCTGGCGGAGGGACGACGCCCTGACCTGAGCGTCGTGTTCTCGCCGGCCATCCTGGGGCCGTTGCTGGGGTTGGCCGTGCTGGCGCTGCTGCCCATCGCCTGGCGGCACTGGAAGCGCGAGAATGCCTGATTTCGACTTGGCGGTCATCGGCGCCGGCGCGGCCGGCCTGTCGGTGACCGCGGTCGCCGCGCAGCTTGGCGTCAATGTCGCGCTGATCGAGCGCAACCGCATGGGCGGTGACTGTCTGAACACCGGCTGCGTGCCGAGCAAGGCGCTGCTCGCCGCCTCGCACATGGCGGAGGCCGCGAGGGGTGCCGGCCGGTTCGGTGTTCGCCTCCCCAAGCCGGAGGTTGATTGGGCCGCCGTCCAATCGCACGTGCGTGGCGCCATTGCCGCTCTGGCGCCGATGGATTCGGAGGCGCGGTTCCGCGCACTGGGTGCCGTGGTGCTGCGCGGCGAGGCGCACTTCGTGGCCTCGGATGCGCTGGGGGTGGACGGAAGACGGATCACCGCACGGCGGATCGTGATCGCCGCCGGCAGCCGCGCTGCGGTGCCGCCGATTCCCGGCCTGGACGGTGTGCCGTTCCGGACCAATGAGACAGTGTTTGAACTCCCAGAGCGTCCGGAGCACCTGCTGATCCTGGGCGGCGGGCCGATCGGGCTCGAAATGGCAGACGCGTTCGCCGGACTCGGCGCGCAGGTTACTGTAGTGGAGGCGGCGACGATCGCCGGGCGTGAGGATCCGGAGCTGGTGGACGGCCTTCGTAGTGCGCTGACGAGGCGAGCGGTGGGGCTGTTGGAGGGCGTCGGGGTCGTCGCGGCCGAGCCGGGGCCGGCGCTGGTGCTGGCGGACGGGCGGCGAATCGCCGGGAGCCATTTGCTGGTCGCAGTCGGCCGCCAGCCGAACCTCGAGAGTTTGGACCTGGACGTCGGGGATGTGCGGGCGTCGGTGGCTGGCGTGATGACCGACCGCGGGCTGCGTAGCGTCACAAACCGCCGGGTATTCGCAGCGGGGGACATCGCTGACCCGGTCGGAATCGGGCCGCGGGCATTCACCCATGTCGGATCGTACCACGCAGGCATCGTGATCCGCCGCGCATTGTTCAGGCTGCCGGCGCGGTTGGATTACGCGGCGTTGCCACGGGTGACCTACACGCAGCCTGAACTCGCGCAGGTTAGCATGACCGAGGCGGAGGCACGCCGTGCAGGCCACGCTGTATCGGTGCTGCGCTGGCCGCTGGCGGACAACGATCGCGCCGTCGCGGACGGTGACACGGCTGGGCTGGTCAAGCTTGTGATCGAGCGCGGGCGTGTACTGGGTGCCGGGATTCTCGCACCGGCGGCCGGCGAGATGATCAACGTGTGGACGTTGGCAATTGCGCAGCGGACAAAGGTGAGCGCGCTGGCCGGGATGATCGTCCCGTACCCGACACGCTCCGAAGCCGCCAAGCGTGCGGCAGGCAGCCTGTTCGCGCCGAAACTGTTCTCGGAGCGGACCAAGCGGCTGGTGCGGTGGCTGCGCTAGCCCGACAGCGGCGTCTCTCGTCCTGGCGCGGGCTCCATCACGCCGGCACCGGCCGTGCGCGCTGATTGTATAGTAGCTTCGCCCGACGTTCTTGCTCCTCTGGTGGCACCTTCGATGGGTCTTCGGACAAATTGGCACCCACAGCGAGACCGCGCTGCACCGCAGGACGTGCACCGAGCTCTTCGAACCAGCGCTTGAAGTACTTGAACTCCTCGATGTCCTGTCCCTGTGCTTTCCAGTTCACCGTCCACGGATAGCTG
>JASHVB010000917.1 GCA_030039695.1 Acetobacteraceae bacterium | reverse complement strand
CCGAGGGCACAGAGAAAGCGCTGGCCTGGCTGCAGGGGCTGCGGCGCAATGCAAAGCTCTACCAGGATGACGAATCCGTGGTGGCGGCGGTCAACCGGGGCAGTGTGGCCACCGGCATCATCAACAATTACTACTGGGCACGCTTGCGGACCGAGCTGGGCGAGGCCGGCATGCACAGCCAGATCGCGCATTTTGCCCCCGGCGACGTGGGCAATCTGATCAACATCTCCGGCGCCGCCGTGCTGGCGTCCTCCAAGCATCAGGCGGACGCGCAGCGGCTTCTGGCCTTTTTGGTCAGCCAGAAGGCGCAGGAGATGCTGGCGCAAAGCACCGTCGATTACGAATACCCGCTGGTTTCCGGGGTTGCTCCGAACCCGCTGCTGACACCGGCGAAGGATCTGCACCCGCCGACAGTCTCGCCCTCCGCGCTGGGCGACGACCGGGAGTCAGCCGCATTGCTGCAGCGCGCCGGTCTGCTTTGACGCGATGAGCCAGGCGGCCGCCTCACCCCGGATCGGAGGCCGCCCGCCGCTCGCCTTAGCCGCGGCGGCAACCATTCCTGCGCTGCTCGTACTGTTGCCGGTCGGCGTCACCTTATCCGACGCATTGGGCCCTGGCTTCGCACGGGCGATCGCGGCGCTGGACCGCCCACTGGTTGGTGACCTCCTTGCCAACACGACACTGCTCACGGTTTCCGTGGCGCTGATTGGCATGGTGGTCGGTACCGCTGCGGCCGTGCTTGTCGAGCGGAGCGATCTGCCGTGCCGGCGGGTCTTTTCCATGCTTGCCGCTGCACCGTTCGCGGTGCCCGCCTTCATTGCAAGCTATGCCTGGGTCTCGCTTGACCCCGAGTTCGAAGGGTTCGGCGGCGCACTGCTGGTGACGGTCTTTGCCTATTTCCCTTTGGTCTACCTGCCCGTCGCCGCTGCGTTGCGCGGCCTCGATGCGTCGCTGGAGGACACCGCGCGCTCTCTCGGTGAAACCCCCCGTGGCTGCTTTTGGCGGGTCGTCCTGCCGCAATTGCGCCCGGCCATGCTAGGGGGCGCTTTGCTGGTTGCGCTCAACACCCTGGTCGAATTCGGCGCCTTCGCACTGATGCGGTTCCGCACCTTCACCACCGAAATCTATGCCGCCTATCAGGCCGGCTTGGGCGATGTGGAGATCGCAGCACTGGCATTGGTACTGCTCTGCCTCTGCCTTTCATGTCTTGCGGCAGAAGCGATCCTTCGACGGCACCGCTCTTATGTCCGTGTCGGCCGGGGCGTGCGCCGCCCTCCATCCATCTACCGGCTCGGGGCGTGGCGTCTGCCGGCATTCGCGGCCATGTCGGCACTCTATGCATTGGCGGTCGGTGTGCCGCTGGGCATGATCCTGTTTTGGCTGACCCGGCACGGCAGCGCCGCGATCACGCCGGACGAAGTGTCGCTGCCAGCGGTGCTCGACGCGACGGCAACCACCGTTGGACTTGGGGCCGCGGCCGCTCTGTTCACCATTACCCTCGCGCTGCCGCTTGGCATCCTGTCGATCCGCTTCGAACGCCGCCTGTTCACGAGTGGCGTTGAACGCGGTGCGTGGCTGGCCCAAGGACTGCCAGGTATTGTGATCGCCCTTGCACTGATCTCGGCGACTGTCCGTCATGTGCCGCTGCTGTACCAAAGCGTGGCACTGTTGCTGATCGCCTACGCAGTTCTGTTCATGCCCTACGCACTGGTTGGCGTGCGGGCCGCCCTTGCGCAGGCCGAGCGGCGGCTCGAGGAGGCAGGGCGGTCGCTGGGCCTCAACTGGTTCGGCGTGTTGATCCGGATCACGCTCCCGCTGGCGGCACCAGGGCTCGGCGCAGCGGCGGCTCTGGTCTTCGTCGCAGTCACCACGGAGCTGACAGCCACACTCTTGCTTGCCCCGATCGGGACCGAGACGCTGGCGATCCGCATCTGGGCCGACACGAACACACTGGCCTTTGCAGCGGCCGCGCCCTACGCGGCCGTCCTTCTCGTGATTTCGTTGGCCGCAAGCCTGTTCCTTGCAAGGCGATTCAACGTCGCCACCGCGCTCTACCAGGCTGGAAACTGACGATGGCCTCGCTCAGAATCGATGGGCTCGCCAAGCAATTCGCCGATCGACAGGTGCTCGCGGGGCTCAGTCTCAGCGTGTCCTCGGGAGAGCTGGTCGCCGTGCTCGGCACCTCGGGCTGCGGCAAGACGACACTGCTTCGTCTGATCGCTGGGTTCGAGCAAGCGGATGCCGGAACGATCGAGATCGACGGAGAGCCGGTCGCGACGGCCGGACGGCATGAGCCGCCAGAGCGTCGGCGGGTTGGCTATCTGGCGCAGGAAGGCGCACTATTTCCCCATCTGAGCGTCGAGGCCAATGTCGGTTTCGGGATCAGGCGCAGGTCAGATCGGCGCAGCCGTGTGGCGGACCTGCTCGATATGGTCGGATTGGGACCAGGCTACGCCAAGCGGTTCCCCCATCAGCTCTCCGGCGGAGAACAGCAGCGCGTCGCGCTCGCCCGCGCTCTCGCGCCGATGCCGCGCATCATGTTGCTCGATGAACCGTTCTCCGCGCTCGATGCGACGCTGCGGCGCGATGTTCGCGAGGTTGTCGCAACGACGTTGCAGCGCGCTGGAACCACCGCGCTCCTCGTCACGCATGATCAGGCAGAGGCGCTCTCAATGGGCAATCGCGTGGCTGTGCTGCGTGATGGCAGGATCGCCCAGGTCGCGGATCCGCTGTCCCTCTACCGCCATCCTGTGGACCCGGACGTCGCACGGTTTCTCGGCGAGGCGGTGCTGGTCCCCGGTGTCGTCCGAAACGGCGTTGTTTCTTGTGCGCTCGGCACGCTCACCACGATGCGAGATCGGCCGGACGGGCCGGTCGAGGTGATGATCCGCCCCGAGCAGATCCGCCTTCCCAAGCGAGGCACGCCCGGTAGCGTTTGCGGGCAGGTGAGCGGCATCACTTTCTACGGCCATGATGCCGTCGTCGAGTTGGCTTTGCCTCATGGGGCCGGCGGAACCATCCGTGTAAGGGTGTTGGGACAGGCGGTACCGGCGCCCGGTCAAGCTGTTGGCGTCGCCGTTGATGGCGACGTGGTCACCTACGCGTGCACTGGGTCTACACGCGCATGCACCCACGCGCCGCGCCACGACCTGCACTCCCGGCAAATTCCGGTCCCCTGACACGCATCGCCCTGGGCAGCCCGTGGTGCACTCACATGTTGTGAGTCAGTCGCATCTTCGCGCTCTCAAAGGAGATCAGGAATGCAGCGTGCCCGGA